>DMDX01000076.1:0-2157 GCA_003451355.1 Cryomorphaceae bacterium | reverse complement strand
AGGTGCCGATTCCGCGCTTGGCGGCAGGGAGCAGTTCGCTGACCAAGGTGATGCCCGCGCCGAGCTCGCCTGCTAGGCCGATTCCGGCCAAAAACCGCACGATGGCGTACTGTAGTTCGTTCTGAACGAAGCCGTTGGCGAGGTTTCCGGCGGAATAAATCAAAATGGACATGAAGAGTACGCGGGTGCGGCCCAGGCGGTCGCCGAGGACGCCCCAAAGGATTCCGCCCAGCATCAAGCCAAACATTTGGACGTTGATGATGAGGAGGCCGCTTTCAAACGAATTCGCGACGCCGAGGTCGTCGAGCGACGGAACCCGTACGATGCTGAACAGCAGTAAGTCGTAGATGTCGACGAAGTAGCCCAAGGCGGCGACCCATACGGCGGCGCTGCGCCACACGCTTTGGGACGGCATGCTACACGAAGCGTTTAATGATGCGCAGTCGGTGGGTGTGGCGTCCGAGGTCGGCGTTATAGATTCCGCTGGGGTCGAGGGCGTCGACGCGCACGGAACCGCTCGCGTGCAGAATTCGGTGCTCGCTCAGCACAATTCCGACGTGGGTGATTCGGCCCTCTTCGTTGTCAAAAAAGGCAAGGTCCCCCTCGAGCGCCTCTTCGAGAAAGTCCACGACCTGGCCCTGATTGGCCTGCTGGTGGGCGTCGCGCAAAAGGTTGATTCCCGACATGCGAAACGAAACCTGGGTGAGTCCGCTGCAGTCAATTCCAAAGGAGCTGCGGCCGCCCCAGAGGTAGGGCGCGTTCAAAAAGGTGAATGCGTGGCGCACAATGCCTTCGCGCGAAGGGATTTGGTCGGCCAAAGGGCCTTGGTAGGCATAGGTTTCGTCGCCAAGTTCGAGCTGGTCGACATCCAAAAAAGGCAGAAAAGATCCGGCGACCACGGTACGGCTCTTCATGGGCTGAAGGTGGTCGGCGAGGTCGACGGCACTGGCCACCACGGGTTGGGGTCGGTCGAGTTGGCTGCGGTAGGATTCGCGACTGAGTTCGGAGGTTTGCTGGGTGAGGACCCATCCCTCATAGCCGTCGTGTCCGAGGCGAATGTGGCTCCACTCGCGCTCATGGCCTAGGATTTCAAACACTTCACCGAATAGGCCTTGATTGACCATTTCGCTGCGGTGCGCGGGTTCGCGGCGCATCGGGGTGAGGCTGAACGGAAAGCTGCCGAACATGCCCCGAAGATACGCAGGTTCGGGCTGAAGTACTAAAAGGAGATCGAGAACTCCGGCTCGACCGACACGTCAATCGGGGCTTTGCTCACCGGATGCTCAAACTGGACGCGCTGGGCGCAAAGGTCGATTCCGCCCTCGGCGTTGGGCCGTTTGCCGCCGTACTTCAGGTCGCCCTTGATCGGGTGGCCGATGGCCTGCAACTGGCAGCGAATCTGGTGGTGGCGCCCGGTTTCGAGGTCCACTTCGACACGGGTGTAGCGGTCGCCCGCGGCAAGAACCTTGTAGTGCAGCACGGCGCGCTGGGCGTCCTTGCGGATCGAGACAAACGACTTCTTTTTTACTCCGTCGCGCCAGAGCATGTGCTCGAGTCGGGCTTCAGGCTCGGCGGGGTGGCCCTCGACGAGGCACTGGTAGGTTTTTTTGATTCCGCGGTCGGCAAACAGCGCATTCATGCGGGCAAGCGACTTGGACGTTTTGCAGAGCACGACGATTCCGCTGGTAGGGCGGTCAAGGCGGTGCGGAAGCCCAATAAACGCCTTACCCGGCTTGCCAAAGCGGCGCGCCACGTCTTCGGCGGCCCAGTCGAGTAGAGTGGGGTCGCCCGTTTCGTCGCCCTGTACCAGCAGGCCGGCGGGTTTAAACACGACTAAAAGATGGTTGTCCTCCCAGAGAACGCGGGGGCTCGTCATCAGTATTGTTCTTGGTCGTTGGGGAAGTCTTGAGCGCGCACGTCGGCCACGTACTGGCGAATTGCTGCCGGAATTACTTCGCCCAGCTGCGCGTAGCGGCGCAAGAAGCGAGGATTGAACTCCGTGTTCATACCCAGCATGTCGTGCAGCACCAAAACTTGACCGTCGACATCGGCACCGGCGCCGATTCCGATGGTCGGAATCCGCAGCGCCTTGGTGACCTTGGCCGCAAGTGCCGCAGGGATTTTTTCTAAAACCAACGCAAAGCAGCCTGCCTCTTG
>DMDX01000123.1:225-3621 GCA_003451355.1 Cryomorphaceae bacterium | reverse complement strand
CAGAATCTTGACTTTTTCCCGCTTCCCTTTACCACGGCTCAGGTTCGTGATGCCGCGGTTACCGGAAGCTTTGGTGCCTCCTACCGTCCCACTTCGGATTGGGTGGTAAAGGCCAACCTCGGGACCGCCTTTCGCGCTCCCAACGTAGACGACCTCGGAAAAATTTTTGATTCGTCGCCGGGCATGGTGGTGGTTCCGAACCCCACCCTCAAGTCAGAATATGCGTACAATGCCGATGTGGACGTCGCGAAGCTGTTCGGAACCTGGTTTAAAGTCGATGTGGCGGCCTACGCAACCCTGCTCGAGAACGCCTTAGTGCGGCGCCCCCATGAGCTGGACGGGCACGACAGCATCATGTACGGCGGAGAAATGAGCCGTGTAGAGGCCGTGCAAAACGCCGGGATCGCCCGAGTTGTGGGTGCTTATTTCGGAATGGAAGCACGCCTAAGCAAGGCATGGTCCACAAAGCTTTCGTACAACGTACAGCGCGGGGTCGAAGAACTGGATAATGGCGAACTCAGCCCCTCACGCCATGCGGCCCCTGCCTTTGGATTGGGTCGTTTGACCTACCAAAAAGGGAAGTTCCGCGCGGACCTCACCTCGCAGGTTCAGGCCGCGCGCAGCAACGACGAGTTGGCCTGGGAGGAGCGCGCCAAGACCGAGATTTATGCCCTGGACGCCGAAGGAAACGCCTATAGCCCCGCATGGTACACGCTCAATGCACGTGCAAGTATGGAGCTCAAGTACGGAGTGACCCTGAACGTGGGCCTTGAGAACATCACTGACCAGCGCTACCGTCCCTACAGTTCGGGAATTTCGGGGGCTGGCCGAAACGCGGTGGTTGCGCTGGCCGCGCGGTTTTAGTGCGCGCTGAGCGCCGGCTTAATGCGCTCCCCAATGAGCTGAATGCTGCGCAGCAGTTTTTCGCGTGGAAGTTCCGCATTGTCCATCTGAAAGGTCACGCGCTCGACGCCACCAAGGGCCGCAGCATGACGCAGAATCTTTTCACCAACTTCGTCGGGGTCGCCGACCAGCAGCGCGCCTGTTGGGCCATTTTGGGCGTCAAAGCGTTCGCGCGACACGGGCGGCCAACCGCGTTCGCGGCCGATGCGGGTAAAGGTCTTGGCGTATCCGGGGAAGTAGTCGTTAATGGCCGCTTCACGGCTCGGAGCCACGTAGCCCAGCGAATGCAGCCCCACCTTGAGCTTTTCGGGAGCATGCCCCGCTTGGGCCCCTGCGGCCCGGTAGAGGTCGACAGCGCGGCGAAAGCGGTGGGTTTCGCCCCCGATCACAGCCACCATGAGCGGCAGCCCGAGTAGGCCTGCGCGCACGAAGGATTCGGGAGTTCCGCCCACCCCGACCCAAATGGGAATTTCGGCTTGGAGCGGGCGGGGATAGACGGCCTGATCGTTCAACGCCGGACGGAATTTGCCCGACCAGGTAACGCGCTCCGCAGCGCGAAGCCTCAGGAGCAACTCCAATTTTTCGGCGAATAGGGCGTCGTAGTCGCTGAAGTCCAACCCAAATAACGGGAATGACTCGGTGAAGGATCCGCGCCCAACGACCATTTCGGCCCGGCCATGGCTCACTAGATCCAGCGTGGCGAACTGCTGAAACACTCGCACGGGGTCAGCAGCGCTCAGCACCGTCACCGCACTGGTCAGCTTGATGCGCTGGGTGCGCGCAGCGGCTGCAGCGAGGATTACCGAGGGGGCGGAATCCAAAAATTCCGAGCGGTGGTGTTCGCCGACACCAAAGACGTCGAGCCCGACGCGGTCGGCTGTTTCGATGCGTTCGAGGAGGTGCTGAATCGCCTCTACGGGCTGTTCGTGCTCGCGCGAGGCGAAGCTGTCGATTCCAAGTTCCATGGGATGAAGGTAGCCGACACGCGGCTACTTCCACCGGCATAGTTAGCGTTTCGCTACGCGCTGCGAAACCGTGGTTTCGCCCGAGTGAATGCGCGCAATGTAGATGCCTGAGGGCAAGTTTGCGGCGTTCACGACCACGTTCTCAGTGCCCTCGGCTACGGCAAGCACTTTGCCCTGAATGTCGCAGAGTTCGACGCGAATGGGCGTGCCCGTGCTAAAGGTCCAGCGGTCCAACGTTGGATTGGGCGTTACGCGCACCGCGTTCAGCAAGGCCAATTCGTCACGTGACAGCGGAATCGCTGCGTACTTCACGTCGTCAAAAAAGAAGGTAGAGTTGGCGGAACCGTCTCCGACGTTGGTGCTTCCCGCCGCAAAGTCAAACAAGAAGGTCAATGTGGGCATGTCGCTCAGTGAGCCCGCAAAATCGAACGAAAGGGTCTCCCATTCGCCCGTTTTGGTGGTTTGCACACTGCGTTCAACGCCCCAAAATGGCTTTTCGGTTTTGAGGGTCACGTTGGTTCCGATGGGGGCAGAGGTCCAGACCTTCATGGTGAGCACCGTGTGGGTCGCGAAGTCGATCGGGTTGGTGAAGGTGATCTTGCTTCCGCCAAAGGGGGCGCCGCGGTGGCGCACGAGCTTGGCTACGTTCGCGCTGGTGTTGCCCGAGTTCTGGTGCGGATTCGCAACTACCGACAGGATCGCGCTTTCAAAGCTAAAAAAGTGGTCGGTGGTTGCCCCTGCTTCAAAGGTGATGGGCAATCCGGCAAGTGGGGTTGCAATTCCGCCCGCGATTTGCTGGATGTTGTCGACGTAGAACGTGGTTCCGCCGCCGTTGGTGAAGGGCTGCGGCATGATGACGAGGTCGGCGCTGCCCGCACAGGCGGGGATGCCAAAGTCAAACAAAAGCGTGTGCCAGGCACCAGATACGGTCGTCACGGCATCTACTTCGCCGGTATACGGAGCCTCGAGCTTGATTTTAATGACGGTTCCGACGGGCTGTGTCGTGTAGACGTCCATCGAAAGCACAGTGGTGCTCGCCGCCGAAAAGTCGAGTGAGGTTACGCCCGTGATTTTGCCTCCGGCCCACTGGTCAGCCACATTGACTTTGACAATTTTGGCCACGTTGGCGCTACTGTTTCCGGTGGTGCTCGGATTCGGAACAATCGTAAACGTCGCCCCGTCGTAGCCGACCATGCCTGCGGTTGCGGATTCAAAGTTGAACGGGAGGCTTTGGGCCATCGCAGCCGTTGCGGCAACAGCGAATAGAGAAGAGTAGAGCTTGCGCATCAGTTTAGGTTGAGCGCAGGCTTCGGATTTGAGTACAGCGCAGTTGAATAAGGGCGCGGACGCCGTGAATTCACTAAGATAAGTGATTGATTGCGATTCCTGTGACTGACAATCTTCTTTTAGAGCCAGTTGTTGGCACCGGTGCCCTGTGGCGTATTTATTTTGCCTTCGGCGATGGCCTGTTCAACTAATGCTATTTGGCATACAATTATGTTTCTAACCACCTAACATTCAACAAAAA
>DMDX01000123.1:0-202 GCA_003451355.1 Cryomorphaceae bacterium | reverse complement strand
CCACGACGGAACGGATTCCGCCTCAGTTCCATAGGATTTGCCGGTGGCGATTTTTGGAAACGCCTTCATTGCCTTGAGGTGGGTTTCGCTGCGCAAGTAGTCAAGCATGGTTTCGCGGCTCGACCAGGCTGTGAGCGTGCACTGGTAGTTTTTGATGCGCCGAACTTCGCAAAACAGATTGCCCTTGGCCTGCTGGGCCTGG
>DMDX01000068.1:4897-5612 GCA_003451355.1 Cryomorphaceae bacterium | reverse complement strand
TGACCTGGTCGCGCGCGATTTCGAGGCCTGCGTCGTATTTGCCTTCTTGGATGAGTCCCAAAAACTTGCGCGAACCAGTGACGTTGGTGCGTTCACCCACGTTGACAAAGTTGCTTTGGGGCCCAATAATTAGGGGTTCAAGTCCGCTGAGCTTCATGAGGTTTGGGGAATTCGGGGTTGCCGGCCCGATGCCCGGAGGGCAAATTCGCGGATGTGGTCGGGGGTGGTTCCGCAGCATCCGCCCAGGATGTTGACGATTCCGAGGTCGAGGTATTCTTCGACGGCATCGGCCATTTGATGCGGCGTTTCGTCGTAGCCACCAAAGGCGTTGGGCAGGCCGGCATTGGGGTAGGCACTAATTAAGAAGGGCGTGTTGGCCGCGAGCGTTTGCAGGTAGGGGCGCAAATCCTTGGCGCCCAGGGCGCAATTCAGGCCAATACTCAGAAGGGGCATGTGGCTCATGCTGATCAAGAAGGCTTCGGTGGTTTGGCCGCTGAGGGTGCGTCCGCTGGCGTCGGTAATGGTGCCGCTGATCATGATGGGCAGTTCCTTGCCCGTGGCCGTAAAGGCGTCTTGAATGGCGTAGAGGCATGCCTTGGCGTTGAGGGTATCGAAGATGGTCTCGACAAGGAGCACGTCGACTCCGCCCTCAATGAGGGCTTCGGTTTGTTCTTGGTAGGCGGTGGCCAATTCGTCGAAGCTTATGGCGCGGTAG
>DMDX01000068.1:1145-4600 GCA_003451355.1 Cryomorphaceae bacterium | reverse complement strand
AAGCGCGGTTTGTCGGGCGTAGAGTGGGCGTCGGCGGCCTTGCGGGCAAGCCGAGCTCCGGCGAGGTTGAGTTCGCGGACGAGGGATTCCATTCCGTAGTCAGCCATCGACACGGTCTGGGCGTTGAAGGTGTTGGTCTCAACGATGTCGGCCCCCGCGGCAAAGTACTTGGCGTGGATTTCTTCGACGATCTGAGGCTGAGTCAGGTTGAGCAGGTCGTTGTTGCCTTTGAGCGGATGGCCCCAGTCCGCGAAGCGCGCGCCGCGGTAGCCCGCCTCGTCAAGGCGGTATTCTTGGAGCATAGAGCCCATGGCGCCGTCCAAAATGAGGATGCGTTCGCGGGCGATGGTTTGGAGTGGATGCATGGTCCTTCGTTCGTTGCGCTTATGCAGAAGGACTGTAGGGAAATTGCTTGAGGCAACTTCACACTCATCTTCCTACCTCACGCCCGGATGGCGCTTTGGTAGCGGGAGTTGGCACCCTACAGGGTTTTAGGGTTGCCAAGACTTCAACGGGCCCGTCCCTCAGTCTTTCTGGATAAGCACCGCAAAGTTAAACTTTTTGGTGATTCAGTACAATAAGACTTTGAACGGTCGCAATGTTCGGGATGCTCGCGAGCCGCTCATTAATAAACGTGTGGTAGGCTGAAATAGATTCCATTTGAACCTTGATCATATAGTCGTGTGGACCGGTAATGTGGTACCACTCTTGTACCTCTTGCAACTTGCTCACGTCAAGCTCAAATGCCTTAATTATCGCAGAATCGTGTTCTTTGAGTCTAATGCTTACAAAACTGCTGAATGCAAATCCCAACGAACTTGGGTTGACGTCGGCATAATAGCCCCGGATTGACCCTTGCTGTTCCAGCTTGCGAATACGCTCGTGGGTGGCCGCGCTCGACTTGCCGATAATTTGTGCCAGTTCTTTGACCGTGAGCCGCGCATCCTTGCTTAACGCATTGAGCAAGGCAACATCTGCATCATCTATGTTTTTATTCGGTTTAGTCGTCATTTTCCGGAAATATTTCGGAAATGTACGTCAATATAGTAGTCTGTGATTGAATAGTTGGTGACCTTTTGGGTATGAATGCCAAGCACCCCGAATCCTTGATGATGAGCCACGGGTATGTTCCGGAATGGAGCGAATACTCTGTGAAGCCGCCGATTTTTATGACTTCGACATTTGCGTTTCCGAACGCTGAGTCGGGCAAACAGTTTTTTGCCGAAGCTTACGGAAAACCCACTGACGGCGAACCTCACGGCGGGCTGATTTACAGTCGGTTGAACAACCCGAATCTTCAGATTCTCGAAGAGCGACTTGCACTGTGGGAAGGCGCTGAGGGCGCGGCCGTTTTTGAAAGTGGAATGAGCGCGATTTCAACTGTGTTTTTGGCCTATCTCAAGCCTGGCGACACCCTTTTACTGAGCAACCCGGTCTATGGTGGAACCCATCACTTTGCGCACCACTATCTCACTTCAATTGGAGTTCGAATCATCCACTTCACGGAGACGACAGACCTCGTTCGTCTTGGAGATGAATTGATCGCCTCTGGGGAAGCCAAACGAGTTCGGTTGATTCATGTGGAGACTCCTGCCAACCCAACCAACTCGTTGTTTGACCTGAAGGGTTTGAATGATTTGCGTCTGAGAATCCAGGATGCTTCGCTTGAAAGGTGCATGTACAGTGTCGACAATACCTACATGGGGCCGCTTTGGCAGAAACCCTTGGATTTTGGAGCCGATGTTTCGATTTATTCCGCCACTAAGTACTTGAGCGGACACTCTGACCTAATAGCAGGTGCCGTAGTGGGAAGTGGCGAGGCGATTACCGCCGTCAAAACGCTTCGAACGTTCATTGGAAACATGGCCTCTCCGTTCACATGTTGGCTGTTGAGTAGATCAATAGAAACCCTTTCAGTGCGCATGACCCGACAAACCGAAACGGCTAAAAAGGTGGTCGAGTTTTTATGCACGCATCCTGCTGTTTCTCGAGTGTACTTTCCAGGACTTGAGAGCCAGGGAGTGCGTCAAGTAGCGCTATTTCATGCCCAATGCTCTGAACCGGGTGCCATGATTTCGTTTGACGTAATTGGTGGCGAGTCTTCGGCTTTTAAGGTGTTGAATGCACTGAAGTTGGTCAAGCTTGCCGTAAGCCTAGGATCCAATGAAAGTCTTGCCCAGCACCCGTACCACATGACCCATGCGGATGTGCCCGATTCCGAAAAAGAATCACTGAACCTCACCGATTCAATGATCCGTCTTAGCGTCGGAATGGAGCATCCCGATGACTTAATTGCGGATCTTGACCGCGCCTTAAACCAAATTGTGTAATTTTGCCAACACGTGGAAGGATTTGTCCGATTGCAACCACGGTAAAAAATGCTAAACCGGTGGACGTTCGTCCGGCGCAGCACTACACCTTTGCAGTCTACATCTACTCCACGCAACCGTTAACGTCGTTGCTATGAGCTACTTATTTACTTCTGAATCCGTTTCTGAAGGTCACCCCGACAAAGTCGCAGACCAAATTTCGGACGCCCTTGTCGACCACTTTCTCGCATTTGACCCCGAATCCAAAGTCGCCTGCGAAACCCTTGTAACCACTGGTCAAGTGGTGTTAGCGGGTGAAGTCAAGTCGCGCACCTACATCGACGCGGCTGAGATCGCTCGTGATGTGATTCGCCGCATCGGCTATACCAAGTCCGAGTACATGTTTGAAGCCAACTCGTGCGGCGTATTCAGCGCCATCCACGAGCAGTCGCCCGACATCAACCAAGGGGTAGACCGCGCTTCGAAAGAAGAGCAGGGCGCTGGCGACCAGGGTATTATGTTCGGATACGCCACCGACGAAACCGACACCTACATGCCGTTGGCATTGGAGTTGAGCCACTTGCTGCTTCGCGAGCTGGCCGCCATCCGCAAAGAGGGCAAGGTGATGAAGTACCTGCGCCCTGACGCGAAGAGCCAAGTAACCATTCGCTACAGCGACCGCAACGTGCCCGAGGCCATTGACACGATCGTGATCTCGACCCAGCACGACGATTTCGCCGACGAAAAGCCCATGCAGGAGCGCATCACGGCGGACATCAAGCGCTACTTGATTCCGCGCATTAAAAAGCAATTGCCGCGCCGCGTGCAGCGCTTGTTCAATGCCGACGTGCGCTACCTGATCAACCCGACGGGCAAGTTCGTGATTGGCGGACCGCACGGCGACACCGGTTTGACCGGCCGCAAGATCATCGTTGACACCTACGGTGGCAAGGGTGCCCACGGCGGCGGAGCCTTCAGCGGCAAGGACCCCTCTAAGGTGGACCGTTCAGCGGCATACGCTGCACGCTACGTAGCCAAAAACCTTGTGGCTGCAGGTGTTGCCAAGCAGGTGCTCGTCCAGCTGGCCTACGCCATCGGCGTGGCTGAGCCCGTAGGCTTCTACCTGAACACCTACGGTACTGCGGC
>DMDX01000068.1:0-809 GCA_003451355.1 Cryomorphaceae bacterium | reverse complement strand
CAGAAGCTGTTTGACCTTCGCCCCTACGGAATCGAGACCAAGTTTGGCCTCCGCAGCCCGATTTACTCAGAAACGGCTGCCTACGGTCACATGGGCCGCGCTCCGCAGATCGTGGAGAAGCAGTTCAAGCGCCCGACCGACAAGGGCATCGAAGTCAAGACCATGAAGGTGGAGCTCTTCACGTGGGAGAAGCTTGACTCGGTGGACTCGATCAAGAAGGCGTTCGGACTTTAGTACCTAGTTTCTGGTTACTGGTTTTCTGTAGCTGGTTTCTGGTAACTTAATTTTTAAGCCCTGGCTGTGTACGCAGCTGGGGCTTTTTTTATCTGTAATTCACCTAAAACAAAAACCCCGGCCGCTCGCGCGGCCGGGGTTCCGAATTAAGCCTTTAAAACGGCTTAGTAGCGGTAGGTCTCGGGCTTGAACGGACCCTTAACCTCGACTCCGATGTACGAAGCTTGGTCGNNTGGTAACTCGTTTTATGAGCCCCGGCTGTGTGCGCAGCTGGGGCTTTTTCATTGCCGTTATTCGTGCACGAACCGCACAAAAGACATGTCTGGAATAATGCTCGAGTCGTCCAGCTCACGGTAGAGGGACCAGGCCTCTTTGATGTTTTCTGCTAGTTCGTCCCGCGTTGCGCCGGTGGTATATACCGGATGGCCCTGTACGAATGCAGAAAATCCAGTACTCGTAGGTTCGTACATCACCGTGATCGAATTAATGCTGTTCATGGATAAAATCTCGGAATTCACAACGGAACTTCCTAAAAATGGTGAATAAAAAAACCCCGGCCGCTCGCGCGGCCGGGG
>DMDX01000073.1:10024-11601 GCA_003451355.1 Cryomorphaceae bacterium | reverse complement strand
CGCGCTGGTCGTGGGTGCTGAAAAGGAATGTCGTGCCCTCTTGGTGGTTGAGGTCGCGCATGATGTCGAGAAGGGTTTCGGTGCTCTTGGAGTCGAGGTTGGCCGTGGGTTCGTCGGCCAGGACGAGTGAGGGTCGCGAGGCGAGGGCGCGGGCGACGGCGACGCGCTGCTGCTGTCCGCCAGAGAGTTGCGAGGGGCGCTGAAGTTCTTTGCCGGTGAGGCCGACGGCGGCGAGGAGTTCGAAGGCGCGGTCGCGGCGGTCGCGGACTCCGATGCCTTGGAGTTCCATGACAAAGGCGACGTTTTCCCAGGCGTTGAGCACGGGCACGAGGTTGTAGGCCTGAAAAACGAAGCCGATGCGATGTAGGCGGAACTCGATGGTTTCGCGGTCGGTGAGGGCGGTGATTTCGGTTCCGTCGATCCAGATTTGGCCCGAAGTGACGCGGTCTAGGCCGCCGATGGCGTTGAGGAGCGTGGTTTTGCCGCAGCCTGAGGGGCCGACGAGGGCCGCGAAGGCTCCGCGCTGAAGGTCGAGAGAGACGCCCTGCACAGCGTGGACGGGGCCCGCAGAGGATTCGTAGGTTTTGACGACGCGGTCGACGCGCAAAAGGGGTTGGGACGGGGCACTCATAGCACGCGCATACTTTCAATGGGGTTCAACTTCAGGGCTTTGCGGGCCGGGTACAGCGAGGACAGCAGGCCTAGGACGGCCACGAGGACCGCGATGGGCAGGTAGTATTCCGGGACGGATACCGGGTAAATGGTGGACTGCAGTCCGAATTCGGCGAGGCCTTTGTCGACGCCGTCGATGGTGATTCCGGTGCGGCTCGTGACGGCGATGGTGACGTGGCCGAGCAGCAGGCCGATGGGCATTCCGGCGAAGCTGAGGAGCAACGTTTCCCAGACCACGAGGCGAAAGACTTTGCGGCGGGTGAGCCCGATGGCCATGAGCATTCCGAGTTCGCGGGTGCGCTCGAGAATGGCCATGAGCATGGTGTTGAGGATTCCGAAGGCCATGGCAAAGAGAATCACAGCCATGAACAGGAGCAGCGACTGGGCGAGCACTTCGTCGGCGTAGCTGAGGTCGGGACTGATTTCGCGCCAAGTGCGCACGATGGCGGAACCGGGTTCGGCTACAGCCCCTTGCAGCGCGGCCACGGTGGCGTCGAGCGAATCGAGGTTTCGCACCCTGAAGTGAATTTGGTGCACCGCGCCACGGGCCAAGGCGAGGCTGTCGCCGCCCAAAACTTCGGGAGCGAGCGCCGCGAGCGGGGCATAGACCTGAACGCCTTCAATCAGGTTGCTGATGCCGTCGTAAATGCCATCGACGGCAAAAAGGACGGTGTGGATTTCGCCGCGAACGTCCTGAAAGCTGAGTACGACGCGGTCACCAAGGCCTGCGTCGAGTTGGTCGGCGAGTTTTTGGCCGAGGGTAATTCCTTCGGAACCCAATTCGCCCGCCACCACATTGCGCGGGGCATTAAATACTCTGGATTCGCGCTCGGGGTCGACGGCGAGAATCTGCACCGGGGCCGACGCCGCCCCCGCCTGCAGTACCGCCATGAGGACGAGCCGCT
>DMDX01000073.1:6024-9900 GCA_003451355.1 Cryomorphaceae bacterium | reverse complement strand
CCGCCATGAGGACGAGCCGCTCGGACCAGGATTCCACCTCGGGGTGGGCGTCTAGGGCCGCAGTCCACTGTGCGGGCTGCGCGAGGAGCGCCTGCACGTCTTGGTTGGCGGTAAAGTTGGAATCAGTGATTTGGGCATGGCCGACGAAGTCGTCAAGTGCGGCCGCCGTTCGGGCATCATTCACGCCTTGGGCAAGGCCCATCATGAAGACCCCGGCCCAGACGCCGAGTGCCATGGCTCCGACGACCACGCCGCTGCGCCAGGGGCTGCGCCAAATGTTGCGCCAGGCCATTTGAATGAGGAGGGTCATCGGTGAACGGGGCTAGTTTTGAACACGGTGCGCAGAGGCCATCCGGCGGAGAGCAGGGCGATGACTACGATGATTCCGCCGTGCGTCAGTGAAATGGACCAGTCGAGGCTAGGAGGAAGTATGGGCTCCCACCCCTGCTGTTCTACTACGGCGGCTGCATCACCTTGAAGGCGTAGTGGGAATCGATCAAGGATTAGGACCGCCGTGCGGCCGAGCACGGTGCCCATCAAAGCGCCCGCCACACTAAGGAGCACAACTTCGACACATACGATTCCGGCCAAAAGTCCGCGCCGCATACCCATGGCGAGCTGCATTGCGAATTCGCGCTTGCGCTCGTTGGCGAGCATGATCATGGTTCCGAGGAGCCCAAATCCGATGACCACATAGAGTATAAATAAGATAACCTTGCCGCCCGACGAGTCGGCCTGAATCATCTGAATGAGTTCGGGCATTCGGGTTTGCCAGCCCAAAAAATGGGCGCCGTCGAGCGGGTGGCGGGAGCCGAGGTCGGCGGTGGGGTCGGCGCTGATCTCGGTACTACGGGGAGTGATTTGGACGTAGCTCCACATTCCGTACGCTCCAGCGAATTCTTGGGCGTCCGCCAGGCCCACGACGGCACTGCGCTTTTCGAGTTCGGGGTTGCCCATGTTCAGGGTACCGGCCACGACCCACGCGACACCGGCCATGCTGCCTTGAAAGCCTTGACCCATGGCCACTACGGTGTCGCCGACGGCCACGCGGAGCTGCTCGGCGAGTCGCTTGCCCAACCACACGGATCCGGGGGCGTCGGTCCAGCTTCCGCTCGCCAAGCGCGCCTGCCACAGCGGAGCTTCAACTTCCTCAGGACTTATTCCGATCCACTGGGCGACGCCGCTTTGGTCCCCCACGCTAAGCAGCGAGAAACCCTGAAGCCGCGGGTAGGCGCTGGCAATGTCGCGGTCGGAGCGCAGTTCCTCGAGCCATTCGGGGTCTTCGTAGAGCGCGTAGTCGAGGTTCTGGCTCGGCCAGTAGGCGGTGTCGCTGACTTGGACGTAGCCGCTCATGGATCCGACCACCGTCGCCACCATGTGGTTGTACACCCCCAACTGAAGCGAACGCATGATGATGGCAAAAAAGAGGGCAAAGGCAATCGCCGCACCGGTGATGAGCGAGCGGCGACGGTTGCGTCCGAGGTTGCGCCAGGCGAGGCGAAGGGCGAGGCGAACCAAGGTCATGGCTGCGTCTGTTCGAGCCGTTCGGGCGTAAACCAGGCGGGGGTAAGCTGGGGTTGCTTCTTCCAGACCTTGACGGTCATAAGTGTGGTCTGCTTGCCGCCTTGGGTGCTGAACTGAAGCTTGACGGGCATTTGCACGCCGTCCATTCGGCCGAATTCAAGCGCGTCCATGCGCTGGAGCTCGCCGTTGCGCGTGCTTTGAAAGCTGAGGCGGACCCAGCCCTTGTCCCCGGTGTGCACCCAGGCAACCACGGCGTCGGCGGCCACCGGAACCCCCGGTTTGGGCGTGCATTTGATTTTGTGGCAGGTGAGCCCGTTGACGGTCTCGGTTCCGAGGTACTGGTGCGTGAAGTCCTTGGCGAGCGAGGCCTGGCCCAGCAGGTTGTCCATGGAGGCGTCGGTGCCCATAAAGCCACCGGCCATCAGCATGCTCTGGGGCAGCTTCACCACCTTTCCGGTTCGCGGAACAAAGCTGTACATCTGCTTGTCGGCCCGCAGGTAGCGGGTGCCGCGGTCGCGTTCGGGGCCGGTGACGACGATCAGTGCGTACTTGTTGGTGTGTGTCCACGACTTGATGTCGAGCTCACGGGTATAGCGGGCACGCTTCGCCGACATCGAGAGCTCGCTGTAGCTCGAGGTTCCGATCGCGGATTTCTCAGCTTTGGTAAGGATTTCGGTCGGATTTTGGGCAACGACCGAGGTCAGCGGCATAAGGGCGACGAGCCCCAAGAGCAGAAAGCGTTTCATAGGTATTTAGCCAACACGGCGGATTTGATTTCGTTCACGGGCGCATACTGCGGATCGATGGCGATTCGGAGCTGGAGCCCGTCGAGCATCAGGGCGAGCTGCTGGGCTTCAATTTGTGGGTCGGGAACGCCCATTTGGCCCAGTAGATCAGCTAGCTAGGCCTGAACGCCCAACATCTTTTGGGTCATCAGTTGGTGAAAGGTCTCGGTTCCGCCAATGTGAATGGCGAGTGGAACGAGCAGCTTCACGAGCGGCTGTGCCTGCTCTAAGTGGTTGAATATTTGATCAATGATACTTCGAAAGGCCTCGCCGGGAGATGCATTTGGCACCGCGGTGGCCTGGGGTGCAAGTTGCTGCTGTAGGGCGTCGATCAGGGCGTCGAGAAGCCGCGCCTTGTCGGCAAAGTGGTGAAAGAGAAGCCCTTTCGAAACCCCCGCGGCGGTGGCGATTTGCTGCATGCTGGTTCCGTGGAAGCCCTGCGCGCTGAAGAGGTCGAGCGCCGCACTGAGGATGCGGTCAGATTTGCTATTCGAGGATGCGATCAAGGTGTTCAAAGTGGTGGGCGACGGCATTGACTGACCGGTCGGTCAAATTTAGGAAGTGAACCGTCTTCCGTCCAAACGGTTGTAAATTTGCATAGTGGTTGTTCGTGCCCCTGCGCGGAAGCCACCCAACTTAATTAGAGCACGCTTATGTACCCCGAAGACCTCATTGCGCCGATGCGCGCCGAACTTACCCAAGCTGGATTTGATGAACTCCGCGACGCCGAAGCGATGAAGGCCG
The DNA here is from genome assembly GCA_003451355.1 of Cryomorphaceae bacterium. Taxonomy (GTDB): domain Bacteria; phylum Bacteroidota; class Bacteroidia; order Flavobacteriales; family Schleiferiaceae; genus TMED14. The sequence continues at coordinate 6,847 of DMDX01000073.1, read as the reverse complement.
CGATTCACGGTGAGGGCACCACCCTGGTCGTGATTAATTCGGTCTGCGGATGTGCCGCCGGCTCGTGCCGCCCCGGCGTCCGCATGGCGCTGTCCAGCCCCGGAACCAAACCTACCCGCGCCGTCACGGCATTTGCGGGTAACGATAAGGCGGCCGTCGACATGGCGCGCGGTTTGATGCTTCCTTTTCCTCCGTCGTCACCTTCAGTGGCGCTCTTTAAAGATGGCGAGCTCGTGCACATGGTCGAGCGCCACCACATCGAGGGCCGCACCGCCGAAGCACTTGCGACGAACTTGACCGCAGCTTTTGAAGAATACTGCGCCTAAACCGCAATCCCGATCAGAGTTAAAGCCCGGCTTGTCCGGGCTTTTTTGGTGACCAAGGGTGCACGGTGTACTTGGTACACTATATAGGTTTGTTTTGTACATTGCGGCAACCTAACGTTAACACTCATGATGAAAACGCGTTCGATTTGGATGGCACTTGCGCTCCTACTTAGTGCCGCACCAGCCTGGGCCCAAGGCCTGATTACCGGCTCGGTAAAGGGCGCCGATGGCAGCCCGCTTCCCTCGGTAGTTATTAAAGAATCTGGTTCCGGAGCCACTACCGTGGCCGACGGAAATGGCCAGTACCGCCTGCAGGTTGCATCAAAAAGTGCAAGTCTTACGGCAAGCCTCATGGGCTACGTCAGCCAGACCAAATCCGTGCAAGTGGTCGGCAACGCGACGGTCAACTTTGTGCTACGCGAGTCTGAAGAGCAGCTCGACGAAGTCGTGATTGTAGGCTACGGAACCTCTAACGTCAAGGATCTTACCGGTTCACT
>DMDX01000073.1:0-5824 GCA_003451355.1 Cryomorphaceae bacterium | reverse complement strand
ATTACCGCAGGTTCCGGCCGCCCCGGTGAGGGCGCGCGCATTCGCATTCGTGGCGGATCTTCGATCAACGCCAGCAACGATCCGCTGATTGTCATCGACGGCCTGCCCTCTGAGGGCATGGGATTGATCAACCCCAACGATATTGAGAGCTTCACCGTGCTAAAGGATGCCTCGGCCACCGCCATCTACGGATCACGTGCCGCCAACGGGGTTATTTTGATTACGACGAAGAAGGGTGCTAAAGACACTCCTTTGAAGGTTGAGCTCAGTGCAGTGACTTCGCTCCGCACGACCCGCAACCGCATGGAGGTCTTGACCACCGAAGAATTTGTGGACGCCATCAACACCTTCGGAACCAACAACCAACGCAAGCGCCTTGCTGCGGCGCAGGGCTACTACCAAGTGGGTGGCACGGGTAACGTGTTGATTGCCACGGATTCCGCGGCGACGGTAACCAACTGGCAAGATGAAATCTACCAGCAGGGTATGGCCAACGACATCAACGTGGCGCTGAGCGGAGGTGTTAAAAACCTTCCGTACCGCCTGGGTATCGGCTACTACACTGAGTCGGGTGTCCTTCGCACTTCGAACCTAGAGCGATTCAGCTTGACCTTGAATGCCTCACCAAAAATTGCGCGCAACCTGACCGCCAACCTCAGTGCAAAGGCCTACCGCGCCAACAATGTATTTGCCAACCAAGGCGCCATCGGTTCAGCCGTATGGTACGACCCAACCCGCCCCGTATACTCAGGTGATACCTCGGCCTACGGCGGATACCACGAGTGGAAGCTACCGACCGGCAACCTCAGCAACCTTTCGCCGCGCAACCCCATGGGTTTGCTCAACCTGCGCGAGGACATTGGTACCAATGACCGCTTGATCGCCAACGTGCTGTTTGACTACAAGCCATTCAGCGAGACCGACCTGCACATGTACCTCAACGTGGGTGGTGACTTCGGGCAGAATCGTGGAACTGTGGTGGTCCCCGACTACGCTGCGATGAGCTTCGTGAACGGTGGAGAGAACAACCGCTACTATAACTTCCGCACGAACCAACTGCTCGAGGCCTACGCCAACTACAAGAAGGACCTCGCGGGCGGCAAAGTGAAGACGGATTGGACGGGTGGTTACTCGTTCCAAAAGTGGCGCTCGTATGCAGAGAACCTGCCCAGCCTTCGCTTCAACGGCGACACGCTTTCGCCCGCCAACCCATTCCCGTACGACGTCGACAACGCCCTGATGTCGTTCTACGGACGCAGCAACGTCAACATCTTAGGTAAGTACTTGATCACTGCCACATTGCGTTCAGACGGTTCAAGCCGCTTCGCTCCAGAGAGCCGTTGGGGCCTATTCCCCTCAGTTGCCTTGGGATGGAACATGCTCGAAGAGAAGATGTTCTCTTCGCTTAAGGGCAAGATTTCGTCGATGAAGTTCCGCGCAAGTATCGGTGTGACCGGACAGCAGGACATTTTTAACGACTACGGATACATCGCGAACTACGCCTACGGAACCGGCACCGCCCAGTACCAGTTCGGCAGCAACTTCGTCGACGTACTGCGCCCTGATGCCTACGACTACTTCTTGGAGTGGGAAAAGACGCGCACGACCAACTTTGGTCTCGACTTCGGAATTTGGAAGAACCGCGTGAACGCCAGCGTAGACGTATACGAGAAGTACACGTACGACCTACTGGGTGTGATTCCGGTCGCCGCAGGCACCAACTTCTCAAACCTCGTGCTGACGAACGTTGGATCAATGTCGAACCGCGGTTTGGAGGCCAACCTCAACATCGTAGCCGTGGACAACGACAACGCGAGCCTCGAGTTTGGCATCAACGGAGCCATCAACCGCAACCAGATCACCAAGTTGACGCGCGACGCCGACTCGACCTCAAAGGGTATTCGCATTGGCGGAATCGCCGGTGGAGTGGGCAACACCATTCAGATCCACCAGGTGGGCCACCCGATGTTCTCGTTCTATACGTACGAGCACCGCTACGACGTGAACGGGGTGATCATCGAGCGCAACGGCAAGCTTGATCGCTTCGACGCCAGTGCCGACGAGAACGGCAACGGCCGCATCGACGACATCGAGGCCTTCGTGGACCAAAACGGCGACGGAATCATCAACTCTGACGACCTCGTAATCATGGACGCCCAGCCCGAGCCGGTGCACACCCTCGGCTTTACGACCACATGGCGCTACAAAAAGTGGAGTGGTGGCATGACCTGGCGCGGTGAATTCGGCCAGTACATGTACAACAACAACAACTCAACGCACGGAAACTTCTTCTCGGTGGGTGGTTCGTTCCCGCACCTCAACAACATGTCGCGCGACTTCTTGAACACGAACTTCATGTTCAATACGAGCGAGCAGCTGATGTCGAACTACTTCATCGAGCGCGCGGACTACGTTCGCCTCGACAACTTCTACGTGGCCTACGACTTAGGCAACTTGTACAAAGACAAGTACCCCGCCACGGTGAATTTCTCGGTACAAAACGCCCTGGTGTTCACGAACTACTCAGGTCTTGATCCAGAGCTCGCGGGCGGAATCGACAACATGATCTTCCCTCGTCCCCGCGTGTTCAACCTCCAACTGAACGTAACCCTTTAAGCCCACGATGACCATGAAGTTTGCAAAATCACTGGCCCTGGCCGCAGGTGTATCGCTGCTGGCCGCTTCGTGCGCGGATGACCTCAACCTCAAGCCCAAGTACGGCTTGACGGCCGAGCAGGTCTACGCCGACCCGAACAACTACATCAACGTTTTGGCTAAGATCTACGCGGGTCTGTCCATTTCGGGCAACAACGGCCCTGCAGGCATGCCAGACATCGGCGGAATCGATGAGGGCTTCTCGCAGTATGTGCGCGTTATGTGGAACCTTCAGCAGCTTCCGACCGACGAGTCAATTTGCGGATGGGCCGACCCGGGCATCCCCGAGCTGAACACGATGGACTGGAACGACAATTCGCCCTTTGTCAGCGCGATGTACTACCGTATCTACTACCAAATCAGCTTGGCGAACGAGTTCATTCGCTACTCGAGCGACGACTACATCGCGGGCACGGACTTTAGTGAGGCCGACAAGGGCGCCATCCGCCAAATGAACGCTGAGGCACGCTACCTGCGCGCCTTGAGCTACTACCACGCTTTGGATTTGTTTGGTAACGTTCCGTTCGCCGACGAGAACGTGCGTCCGGGATCGGAGCCGCCCGTGCAAATCATGCGTCCGGACCTGTACGAGTGGGTGCTCGGTGAGCTCAATGACATTGAGCCCCTACTTGCAGATGCGCGTACCGCCGACTACGGTCGTGCCGACAAAGGTGCCCTCTGGGCCCTACGCGCCAAGCTCAACTTGAATGCTGAGGTGTACACCGGCACCGCCAAGTGGGCTGAGACGATGACCGATTGCCAGCGTATTATTGACGCCGGATACAGCCTCGAGCCGACCTACGGATTCAACTTTAACGCCGACAACCACCTGTCGCCTGAGATGATTTTCGTGGCCACGTTTGACGGCAACCGCACCCGAACCTACGGCGGAACCACCTTCTTGGTGCATTCGCACATGGGCGGTTCAATGGTGCAGGCCGACTTCGGAACCACCTCAGGCTGGCAGGGCAACCGCGGCACGTTCAACTGGGCCAACACGTTCACGATTCCGGGTGACGTTCGCGCGAATTACTTGTATGTGGACGGTCAAGAAGACACCATCACTGACGTCGGCGCCTTTACCCAAGGGGTTGGCATCACGAAGTGGCGCAACCTCAACCGCGACAGTACGGCTGGGGTTGAGCCCGGAACCTTTGTGGACATCGACTTCCCGATGTTCCGCTTGGCCGACTACTACTTGATGTACGCCGAGGCTGCGGTACATAGCGGAAGCAACGTGGCCACCGGAGTGGGCTACTTTAACATGGTGCGCGAGCGTGCCGTGGGCAACAGCAGCCAAAATGTGTCTTCGTTGACCTTGGACGAGATCCTCGACGAGCGCGGCCGGGAACTCTACACTGAAGGCCACCGCCGCCAGGACTTGATCCGCTTTGGCAAGTTTACCACGGGCGCGTACCTCTGGCAGTACAAAGGCGGCGAGCAGTTTGGTGCCGCTCTGGATTCCAAATACAACCTTTACCCCTTGCCGGGTGCTGACTTGAACGCGAACAAAAACCTGGTCCAAAACCCAGGCTATTAATCAACACCAATTCTTAACACAATGAAAAAAACCCTTACTATTGCTGCAGCTCTTTTTGCTAGTGCTGCTTTTTCTCAAAGTATCTTGTCAATAAGTCCTTCTATTGCGACGGGTGCAGATACTATTACAATTACACTAGATGCAAATTTGGCATGTACTGGCAGCGCGTCAAGTGTTATGTCTGCACCAGAGGTTCGAATTCACTCAGGGGTAGGAATTAATGGTAATAACTGGAACAATGTTGTTGCATTTGATGATACTACCCGAAACACTGTATTGACTGCAGATACGAACAATGCTGGTGTTTACTTCATCACTCTAGTACCTAATGACTATTATAACGTGAACACCTCAGCTGGAGATGTTGTTACAGCACTTTGCATGGTATTTAATGGCGGCTCTTGGACATATGAGGCCAAAGACGTCGATGCCACAGGTGCTGCCTGTCAGGACTTCATCATTCCACTTTTTGGAATTGGCATGAATGAAATCTTTGCTGTAAATAGTGTTTATCCAAATCCAACTTCTGGTGCAATTTCACTAGAATTGATGTCAAAAAAAGCCGGTGTAGCTGGCATCAACGTGGTGAACATCCTCGGCCAGAGCGTTATGTCGTTCGAGCGTGCTGTTGAAGCTGGTGTGAACACCCTCAACGCCGACCTGAACGTTGCCAACGGAACCTATTTCGTAGAAGTTACCGTAGACGGCGCCAAGAGCGTGAAGCGCGTAGTGGTTAACCACTAATTCGCCCAAGCGATTGAAGAAGGGGCCCTCCGAATTGGAGGGCCTTTTTCATTTAACCTACCTTTAGTTCATGCTACGGATTTTTGCCCTTGCCCTTGTCGCCACAGGATCGGCGGCCGCCCAAACCCTTCGCGTGGATCCGCCCCATTGGTGGGTCGGAACCCCAGTAAACCGCCTCGAGCTGCTCGTGTCGAGCGACGCGGGACTTTCGTCAGCCTCTGTGAGCGCCCCCGGAGTTGTGGTGGTTTCAGACGTTGCTGCGGCCAATCCGCGCTACCGCTATGTGACGGTCGAAATCCAGCCGGGCGCCAAGCCCGGTTCCGCCACCGTGGTCGCAGAGGCGGGACGCAAAAAAATCCGCGCGGAATGGAAGCTCAAGGAGCGCCGACCCCGCGCCATGGCGCCAGGCCTGAGCCAGCGCGACCTGATTTACCTCGTTACGCCCGACCGATTCGCCAACGGGGACCCGAGCAACGACGACGTCGCGGGCATGACCGAGCGCGGCAGCGACCGCAACGGCAACTATAAGCGCCACGGCGGCGACCTCGCGGGAATGACGGCCCACCTCGACTACGTGAAGTCGCTGGGCGCCACTGCGGTGTGGCCCATGCCGCTCCTCGAGAACGACATGCCGGCTGCGAGCTACCACGGCTACGCGATCACAGACCACTACCGGATTGATCCGCGCTACGGAACCCACAGCGACTACGTGAACTGGGTTGACGGCCTGCACGTCCGCGGAATGAAGGCCATCAAAGACATGGTGTTCAACCACGTGGGTACGGGGCACTACCTCTACCAAAGTCCGCCGGACTCGAGCTGGTTCAATGCTTGGCCGTCCGCGCCAGCCACGGATCCGCGGGCCAAGGCCCGCGGTGAAGAAAA
>DMDX01000036.1:17454-20069 GCA_003451355.1 Cryomorphaceae bacterium | reverse complement strand
GCGATTGAGTCGAATGACACAGCGGCATCTTTTGGGGTGGCATTTGTAGTAAGTGATAACAACGCATGTAACCCAAGTATCGGTCAAATCACCGCCTTCCCTCAGAACGGTAGTGGTGCATATACGTACACATGGACGGCGCTTACTTCAGGCGGGATCATTTCTAATCCTACGGGGGCAGGTGCATCACATACAATTGCCAACCTATTCACTGGACAGTACCAAGTTGCTGTGACCGATGTAGTAAATAATATTACATTCATCGATACGGCCACAGTTCGTGGAGACAGTCCATTGGTACTGAATAAGGTGGTTACTGACGAAGGCTGTCAAGGCACCAATTCGGGAGCAATTTCAGTTGATGTTACGGGTGGTAGTGGTTTCTATACCTACACTTGGTTACTACCTAATGGTGGAGGCACTGCGAATACTAAGAATATATCAAACCTTTCTCCAGGCATCTACTCTGTAACGGTTACAGATAACAAAGGCTGTTCTGTTAGCACCACTGACACCGTAGGTACGTCTTTCGCTCAGCCAACGCTGAACATTACATCTCAGATTGTAAAGGCTGGCGGAACTTCCGTAACCGGAGGAAATGATGTGCGGATGTGTATTGGTGATCAGGTGGTATTTAGTGCTGGGTCTGGATTTGACTACTATGAGTGGAATAAGTCTGATGGATTGAACACGGAATATTCACAAACCGTTTCAAGCTACGTTTCGGAGACTTACTCGGTATATGTTGAAGACACCAACGGCTGTTCTACCACTGGAACTGCGAAGATTTTTGTAGTCTACGAACCCAATGTGTATGCTTCAAATGTCAATCGCACAATGGGGCAACAATTCCAGCAGGTTACCTCGTACGTGCGAGGAGATACAACCGCTCAATCAAATGTTGCCGGCAATGAGGTCAGTCCTTATGACGCTCAAGGCAATAGCTTGAAGAAGTCACAGTTTGTGATTTCAGCTAGCGAACTGCAAGGTGCTGGTTTGACAGAGAACACCACGATCAATTCATTGGCATTTGACGTAGTGAATCCTGCGGGTGTGGCGTTCCAGGCATACAAGATCAAGCTAGCCCATACTACGGCACAGCAACTTGGGGCGTGGCAGTCGCCAGCAAATCAGCAAGAGGTCTTCGCGATACCTGTTTATGCACCAGTTCAAGGTTGGAACACGCACAACTTTACGAGTGCATTTGCTTGGAATGGGGTAGATAACCTACTTGTTGAGGTTTGCTACACTCCAATCGGCAATACTTGGAGTTCAGCAAGTGTTCGCGTCAACCAAGTTGCTACAGCGAATACACTGACCAACTTCAGTAATAGTGCAAACACATGCTCAGACCCAGTTCAAAACTGGCAAATGGGAAGCTCGACTTGGAGGCCAACTGTTCGCTTTGGTATTGACAAGGTTGAAGTGCTTGATACGATCCGCGTCTGTGATTTTACTACGTTGAACACTACAGATGATTACGACACGTATACATGGTATGTAAATGGTGTAGCAAGCCCAACTGCTGCGCTGGCCTTGAACCTTACTAGCCCGGCTAGTGTAGTCCTGGCTGCGACCGATGCGGCGTCAAGTTGTGTGATGTATTCGGATACATTCTATGTGGCATTGGATACAACGCCAACGGTACTGGCTACTTCAAATATCGTGGGAGCTCTTTGTGCGGGAGATTCCGTGGTGCTTTCAACACCAAGTGTTGGTCTCGCTTCATACTTGTGGAGTAACGGGGATACTTCGATGACTTCAACAGTATTTGAATCTGGTTCGTACATCCTTGAGGCACGAAGTGCGAATGGCTGTGCGGGAACGGACACGGTTGTGGTCAATGTGAATACACCGCCAACCGTTGTGGTTAAGCTTAATGGTAAGACGTTAACTGCTACAGACGGATCCTTGGCATCTAAGGTGAATACATGTGTTCAGTCGGTGCTGCTTCCATTCGGTGAGAATTTTGAAGACTCACTGTATGTGTGGACGCAGGCTACAAACGATCAGTTGGATTGGACGTTTAATTCCGGTGCGACGAATACCCAATTCTCTGGACCAAATGGTGACTTCACGACCTCAGATAGTAGCGGAAACTACTACTACCTTGATCGTGCGGGATCAAATTCAGACGACAATAAAGAAGCGCACTTGATTTCACCTTGTGTCCAAATGATTGGCTCGAATCGTCCGTACATGACGTTCGGATACCACATGTACAATGGATTGTACAATGCGGCGAACCCATCTTCAGATAATATGGGTACGCTTCGCATTGAAGTTCAGACAACAGATGATGCCGCGAACTATTGGGTTCCGCTTTGGACGAAGACGGGTCACCAAGGAGCGGGCTGGAAGTCGGATACGGTAGATCTCACTCAATTTGCTGGTCAGACGATTCGACTACGTATTGTAGGTAAGGCGGGCATTGGTGGACCGCGAAGTGAAATGGCAATTGACGGTATTTCAATTATTGACACGGCCAACAGTTTTGCCAATACGTCTGGACGAATTTCAGCCGACATTATTTGTGAAGGTGATTTACTCATTGCCCAAACGATTTCGAATGGATCTACCCAGTTCAATTATGTGTGGAACACCGGGGACACAAC
>DMDX01000036.1:13993-17199 GCA_003451355.1 Cryomorphaceae bacterium | reverse complement strand
ATTCCTGACAATGCCCTAGTGGTGACGGGTGATTTGAGCAATTGCTACAATGAAACAGTAGCGGTGACGGTTCAAGCTCCGATGAATTATTCGAAGTACTCGTGGTTCAGTAATGATTCAACGATAGTTCCAAGTGGAACAGCCACAACGCAGGTATCCATGCAGGGTCTTGCCATAGGAAACTATGCGCTGGGGGTTCGAATCTTTGACAGTATTGGTTGTGCAGCAATTTCAGATACTGTGGTGGTCAATCGCTATGTGCAGCCGATGATTCAAGATTCAATAGTTCCAGTTTCGTGTTTCGGCGATAGCACAGGTTCTATCCTAGTTACGCCACTAACTGGGCCAATGTCTTGGAGCTGGAGTAATGGAGACAGTACAAGTGCCAACTTCGGATTACCGACAGGACTATATACACTTGTCTTTACTGATGAGCACGGCTGTTCGGACACTACTTCGATGAACGTTATTGAGCCAGCTCCGTTAGCTTTGACGTTCAGTAGCCCAATTACACAGCCAGTAAGTTGTTTTGGCGGGGCAGATGGTAGTATTGTGCCAATCGTAACAGGTGGAAATGGCGGATACCAGTACAGTTGGTCTGGAACACAGTTTGGTTCGACGTCGGATACGTTATCTGGACTCAACGCTGGAACTTATGTTCTAAATGTCTTGGACGCTAAAGGCTGCTTTATTTCTGATACACATGTTGTGGTTGAACCAGCAATTCTCAGTGCAACCGTTGATTCAACGTGGAATGCGTCATGCTACCAGGCTAACGACGGTTGGATTTCTGTCAATGTAGCTGGAGGTAATGGTGGTTACTTAATGAATTGGATCAATTCACTAGGTCAATCTGTCGGGTCTAACGACACCGTAACCAATTTATTAGCAGGAATATATCAGTTCATCGTGACAGACCTTAAAGGCTGTACCGATAGTGTTGTTCAAGTTGTTACTGAGCCTCAAGTGCTTGATTTAAGCACGGTATCATCTGTGTTTGTCGGAGGAAATAACATTCGTTGTTTCGGCGATAGCTCAGGTGTAATTACGACAACCACGGTTGGAGGCACGCTTCCGTACCAATGGCAGTGGAGTAATGGATCAGTCGCAGACAACATTGATAGCCTCATTGCGGGAACCTACAGTGTGGTAGTGACCGATCTTCGCGGATGTCAGGATAGCGCTACGGTAGTACTCTCTGAGCCTACCGAGTTGCTCGGGTCAGCGGTTGTTCAAGATGTACTTTGTCATGATGATCAATCGGGAAGCGTGGTAGTAACCACCTCAGGCGCAGTAGCTCCGTATTGGCTTGATTGGGCGACTACAGGTGTAGACTCAGGAATGACACGAATCACCTTAGTGCTTGACTTAAGAAGTGCAGCTTCAATTAATAGTCCGTCAGTGGGCATCGTTGGAACGGTGAATAATGTTCCAATGGTTACCTACCATAACGATAGTATCTACTATCTGACTATTGAGCGTCAGCTAGGGACGAATCTATACTATCGCTTCTATAATGGTGCGGCTGTAGAATCTGTTCCCCCTTCATGTGGTGTTAATCCTCCAGGTTTAACGGATCTGCACCGGACATTAGTAGTAGGGCCTAACGATACCACATTAAACCGAGTATGCTTCGCTTCATGTGTAGACTGCGACGGTCAAGTAACAGGTGCTCGCTCTGAGGTATTGGTTGGTGGAAGCACTACCATTAGCTCTCAAGGCTCGGGGGTTATTACCCTAACGATTTTTGACGCAAATGGATGTTCGGTGACAATCAACGACACCATTGTTCAGCCAGATGTTATAAATATCCAACTAGATACGATTGTTGATGTCTCATGTCCACAAGCTGGAGACGGATCTATTCAGTTGACGACAATTGGCGGAATTATGCCGTACGCATTTGACTGGAGCAATGGTGACACGATTGAAGATCTTTTGACCGTCAATGAGGGCACGTACACCATTTCGGTTACTGACTTTAACGGTTGTGTGGATACGGCTACATTTGAGATTATGGCGCCAATGCCGTACAACTTTGAAGAGATCTGTATGATGACAGTCGACTCTCTGACGGGCAAGAACCAAGTGGTCTGGAATAAGACCCCTGGTCAACGCACCATGGAGTACCAAATCTTCAAGGAAACGAATGTTGCTGGGCAATACGCTCAAATAGGTACTGTTCCGTACTTGAATATGAGTGTATTCACTGATGTCAACTCTGTACCTCAACAGCAGCCAGATCGATACAAGATCATTGCTGTGGATTCATGTGGAAATCCAAGTGATACATCTGATTTGCATCGTACGATCCACCTACAATCCAACTTTGGATCTGGAGGAGAAGTCAACCTATCGTGGACAGACTACGAAGGACGTTCTGTGCAGACATACGATATCTTCCGTTGGGTTTCTTCCGGAAACTTGGTTCAGATTGGTAGTGTCTCAGGCGCTACGACGACCTTCTCTGATTTGAATCCTCCAGTTGCTCCGAATGTGTACTACAACGTTCGTGCAGTATTTGCTGGCGGTGCATGTGCGCCTGCAGCCGGTAAGACGTCTTCATACGAGTCTGCACGGTCGAACATTCTTGATCAAACGGGAATTGGAATGCCGGATCTTCCTTGGAAGGGATTGGCTCGAATGTTCCCGAATCCAACGAACTCGATGGTTCGGATTGAGGTACCTGAGTCTGGTTTTGTGGTTCGCGTAACCAATATGCTTGGACAGTTGATTCACGAAACGTCGGTACAGGAATCTTCAGTGGTGCTGGATCTGGGCCATGTGGCAGCGGGCATGTACCAAGTGGAGCTGTACCGTGATGGACAAGTTATGTCAATTGACAAACTGCATGTGGTTCACTAAACGATTATTGATTCTCATAGGGTTTTGTTCCTTGGCCGTTTCAGGCCAAGGACAAAATCTTAAGGGATCGGTTTCAGGATTTAGCGGATCAAGTGTGATGCTCAGCTACTTTTCTGGGGATCAGCGATTTGTCGTGGACACTTTTTCGGTGCGAAATGGCAAATTTGAAATTTCAATGTTGCCCTATTCTCCGGGTTTTTACTCGTTGATTTTTGATCGAGACCACTTTTTTGATCTGTATGTGTACAATGGATTTCCGAATTCTGAATTCACTGCAGAATATGAGAAGTTGGACGAGAGCATGACATGGAAGGGCTGTCAAGAGAATGAGGCGTTCTTGA
>DMDX01000036.1:0-13784 GCA_003451355.1 Cryomorphaceae bacterium | reverse complement strand
AGCCCTGAGAATGCTTCAGGAATTTTCAGCTCATGGGAAGAACAATGGGCGACGGATCACAGTGAACTACAGATAGCCCGGTTTATTGGTGCACGCGATCCGATGTCAAGTATTCAATGGGATCCAGCTCAAAATTTTCAAAAATGGTCCGCAGCATACTGGAAGAATTGTGCTTTGGATGACCCGGCAATGATTCGAAGTCCATTTCTACTTCGGAATATGGATTTCTATTTTGACAAAGTGTGCCCTCCTGTACCGGACAGCGCAGTGGCGGCGTTAAATGTTTTGTTTTCTCAGCCCATTGCCCCAGGGGTTCTGGATATCTTGGTTTCTAAGTTGACGATAAGATTTGAGGGCTCCAAGGTGATGGGCATGGATAAAGCATTTGTGTACATGGTAGATAAATTTTACCGCACAGGTATCGCTTCATGGGAATCCGATGAGAATCTGCAAAAGATCGTTCGGAAGGCCGACGAGCTTAGTTGGAATCTTCTCGGAAGCGTGGCTCCGGATTTTGAATTTTTACTAGAAGATGACTCAAAGAAGAAGCTTAGTGAATTTCATAGGGGTAAGCTCCATGTACTGTACTTCTGGGATGCAACCTGCAGCCATTGTCAGAAGACAACGCCTGTTCTGAAATCGTTTTACGACAAGTTCAAAAGTCAAGGGGTGGAGGTAATTGCTGTTACTACAGAAGCTGATCTCGACGAATGGCGTACGTACATAAAATCAAATGGTCTTAACTGGGTAAACTGTTACGACAACCGGTTCAGTCAAATCACTTTTCGTCACTACTACTATATTCCAACTACTCCATTGGTTATGCTTTTAGATGGAGATGGAACCATTCTCGCGAAAAACATTTCAATTGAAGATTTAGAGCGAATCGTGGTTGAACAATTAAACACCAAGTCATGAAAACGAGCATCTTAGCGATCACAAGCGCAATTTGTCTTACGGCAAATGCTACAAATCCCGTTTTAAGCGGATTCAATCACTTGACACGTCCTGCGGACGCTCGTATGCTTTCGACGGGCACTACGCTCTTAAGGGGCGATTTAGGTTCGGGCTCCCTCTTTGTGAGCCCAGTGCAGCGAAGTGAAGACCCGCGCACAACGTTTGGAGTGAATTTCATTCCCACGATGGTTGCTGGTCAGCCAAACTCAATGATGGGAACTGGTTACGGTTCATCTAGCGTAGGGAATGGAATTCTCAGTGGTGCGTTTCGCTATTATCAAGCTGGTAGTGTGTTGGCTCGTGATAACGAAGGAAATGAACTAGGGACAATCACACCGTACGTTGTCGATGTGTCTGTAAACTACAGTTTACCGTTAACTGAGCGACTGACCATGGGCGCTGGACTTCGGTATTTGTACTCGGATTTGTTTCAAGGTCAGGATAATAGTGCTAAATCTAGTGCCATAAATATTGACCTTGCTTGGTTACTCGCTCTTGGTGAACAATCAGATTTGCTCATCCAATTGAGCGAGCTTGGACCTAAGATGACTTCTGAAAACGGAGCGAGTGGGTTTGCCCCAACACGGTTCCGCGTTGCATACATGAACACCACAGAAATTGCAGATCGCGCGCTGAATTGGTCGATACAATTAGAGAAGATACTTGCTCCGACTGCTCCTATTGTGGATGCAAATGGAGCCGTGGTTTCAGGCCGCGCTATTCCAACTTCTTTTTTTGCGCCCATATTTACATCGTGGGCTGATGCCCCGGGAGGAATGGCTGAAGAGTTCACGGAGATTCGACCATCATTTGGTTTGAGCTATGAGGTAACAGACGCTCTGGCGATCCGCTCTGGTTATTCGTACCAGCCCATCGATAAGGGTTCACTGAATTACATTGGTCTTGGAATGTCGTATTCAACAGACAAAGTGCGGTTTGATGCGGGCTATGCTATAGGTATGTCAGCACTTACTAATCCAATGAATAATCATATTCAAATCGGAATCGGATACTCACTTTAGTCCATTCCTGTCCAAAAAGAAACCCCCGGCGCGAGCCGGGGGTTTTTGATTATAAAGGGTTCCGAAGAAGAAAACTTACTTCTTGGCGGCGGCGTAGCGCGACGCGACCTCGGCCCAGTTGATGACGTTAAAGAAGGCCGAAACGTAGTCGGGGCGACGGTTTTGGTACTTCAGGTAGTAGGCGTGCTCCCATACGTCGAGGCCGAGGATGGGGGTTCCGGCGCAGCCCACGCTTGGCATGAGGGGGTTGTCTTGGTTGGCGGTAGAGCAGATTTCGAGCTTGCCGGCGGTGTTGACGCAAAGCCATGCCCAGCCTGAACCGAAGCGGGTTGCGGCGGCCTTGGCGAAGGCTTCTTTGAAGGCGTCAAAGCTTCCGAAGGTGGCGTTGATGTCGGCGGCGAGGTCTCCGGTGGGCAGTCCGCCTCCGTTGGGGCTCATGACGGTCCAGAAGAGGCTGTGGTTGAAGTGGCCTCCGCCGTTGTTGCGTACGGCAGGTACGTCGCTGTGCTGCTTCATCAGGTCCTCGAGGCTCTTGCCAGCCATGGGACTGCCTTCGATGGCCGCGTTGAGGTTGTTGACGTAGGCTTGGTGGTGCTTTCCGTGGTGGATTTCCATGGTCAGCGCGTCTACGTGCGGCTCAAGGGCGTTGTGCGCGTAGGGAAGGTTGGGGAGGGTAAACATTGGATCGGGGTTATAAGCGTTTAAAAACGGAATTCCGTTAAGTAGTAACGCAAAAATAGGGCCTAGGGTTGGGCCGGCGCGTTAACTTTAACCTCGATGGCGAGCACGAATTCGGAATCCGCCCGCATAGCGGTCTACAGCGCCTCCGCGGGGGCGGGTAAAACATTTCGCTTAGCGGTCGAGTACGGAGCCGCGGCGCTCGCGCGCCCCGACGATCCGGGCGCCTTTCGGCGCATTTTGGGCCTGACGTTCACCAACAAGGCCGCACACGAAATGAAGGACCGCGTGCTCCGCACGCTCCAAAAGGCGGTCGAACTCGACGACCCCTTTGCGGACCCCATTGCCAAAGAGATCGCGCTGCTGCTCGACATTGATGCGGCTGAACTTCGCCGCCGGGCCGCCGCGGTCCTGAGTGAAATGCTGCACGACTACGGCGCGGTTTCGCTCGGAACCCTCGACCAATTTACCCACCGCCTGGTGCGCACGTTTGCGATTGAATTGGGCCTCCCGAGCCAGTTTGAGGTGGAACTCGACGACGACTACCTGCTGGACTTGGCGGTCTACGAGCTGATGTCGGACCTCGGAACCGATTCCGCACTCACCCAACTGGTGCTTGATTTTGCGCGCGCCAACCTCGAAGACGACAAGCAGGCTGACGTGTTTGAAGCGCTTAAAGCGATGGCCAAGCACCTCAGCAAAGAGGCCTCGACCGATGCCGTGGCCGCCCTTCGCGGCTGGGATTTGGACCGCCACCGGCAGCTTCAGACCAATCTGCGCCAAAAGGCCACCGACCTGCGCGCCAGGATGCGGGCGGCGGCGCCTAAGCTGCTGAAGTTGCTGGCTAGCTTGCCCGCGGAGTCGGTTAACCGCGCTGACTGGTACGCGAGCTACTTCAAAAAGCTCCGCAAGCCGGATGCGAAGTTGTGGGTTCCGGGGGCGCACGTGCGCAAGTCGCTGATGGGCGATCCGGTGGCGATTTTAAAGGTCGCGGCCCAAAAAGATTCCGCGCTACGGGACCAAGCCGAAGAGGTAGTGGCGCAGATGAAGGGGCTGCTCGGCGACCCCCTCGAAACCGCGCTTGACGGAGTGGTGCTCGACCTACTTCGCCGCCACGACCGCAGCGCCTCGGTGCTCAGTGAGCTGGCGCGACGCCTTGAGGACGTGCTCGACCGCCTCAGGGTCCAGCCTATTTGGAAGTTTCAGCCGCTGATCCACCGCGAGCTGCGCGACCAGCCGACCAGCTACCTGTACGAACGCCTCGGCGAGCGCTACGCCCGCTTTTTGGTCGACGAAGCCCAGGACACCTCGCGCATGCAGTGGGCCAACCTCTGGCCGCTGATGGAGCACGCCCTGACCGGCCGCGAGCAGGGCGCGGGAGCCATGGTAGTCGGCGACGGCAAGCAAAGCATTTACCGCTGGCGCGGCTCAGACGCCGAGGAGTTTTTGGACCTCGTGGCGCGGGCGAAAAAAGGCGACAGTCCGTCGGACGCGCTTCCGGGCCTCGAAGGCATGTCGGGCTTTGTGGCCATGGGCGACAACTGGCGCAGCCGGCACGGAATCGTCGCGTTCAACAACCGTTTGTATACGGGTTTGGCCGCCAAGCTCGGCCAGGACGACCACCGCACCGCGTACGCCGATTCGGCGCAAAATCCGCGCGGAGCCTCCGGCGGCTACGTACAGCTTCGCGGCATCGAGGCCGAAGACAAGTCCGAGTTTGATCCCGCCGTGCTCGACGCACTGGTGGCAGACGTGCGG
The DNA here is from genome assembly GCA_003451355.1 of Cryomorphaceae bacterium. Taxonomy (GTDB): domain Bacteria; phylum Bacteroidota; class Bacteroidia; order Flavobacteriales; family Schleiferiaceae; genus TMED14. Next base: position 9,369 of record DMDX01000036.1, on the reverse strand, counting down.
AGCCGGCGTGCCGCCGGCTGGTCCTGGGGCGACATGGCCGTGATCATGCGCCGCCGCGCCGAGGGCCGCATGGTAGCTGAGCGCTTTGCCGCCGAGGGAATCCCGATTTTGTCGTCGGAGCTGCTGGCGGTGACCGGTTCTGCGGCGGTTCAGGCCATGGTGGCTCTGTTTCGCTGGATGCTCCGACCGGGCGAACCCGAGCGTGAGTGGGACGTGCTGCGCGGCCTCCGCCGCGCCGGCGTGTGGCAGGTGGGCACTGAGGAATGGCTCCTGCTTGGCCAGTCGCGCCGCCGGGTCCAGGACGCCCCCATTCCTGAGGACTTTGAGCCGGTGCTGCGCCGCATCATTCCGGGCTGGAGCCCCGACGTCGCCTGGCGCCTCAGCCTCTACGAAATGGGCGCCTACACCGCCCGGGCATTGGGGTTCAACGCTGACGCGGACGCCTTTGTCTTGCGCCTGCTCGACGCCATGCTCGACTTTTCGAAGCGCCAGGTCAACCGCCTCGAGGCCTTTATGGAGGAGTACGCCCGCCGGGCCCCTATGTGGAGCGTGTCGGCTCCGGCGGGGGCGGACGCGGTCGAACTGCTCACCGTCCACAAGGCCAAGGGACTGGAGTACCCCATCGTCTTTTTCCCTTGGGCCCAGCTCGACAACCCGCGCTTTGACCCGGTATGGCTCGATCCGCGTGGAGTGCTCGGGTCGGATCTTGATTTGCCGCCGTCGGCGCTGGTTCCGCTCACCAAATTCAGCTCAAATGAGGGCTTGCTCGACGAGGTCGGGCAGCGCTGGCCCGCCTACGCCGAACGGGTGCGCGAAACCGCCGAGCGCGCAGCCTTTGACGACGCCAACTTGCTGTACGTGGCCACGACCCGCGCCGTCGACGAGCTCTGGGTCTACTTCGACCCCAAAAAGGGCTACGGAGGCTGGTGGCTGCAGCACGCCGAGGCCGAACTCGCCCAGGGCGAAGCCCGGCAGCTTGGTGAAAACCTTTGGGCCTGGGGCGCCATGCCTGCGCCTGAGGCCGCAGCGCCCGCGGCTCCGACCTGGGACCAAAGCACCGTGCGCAACCGCGACTGGACCGATACCGTGAAGCTTGCCCGTCCCCGCGACGAGGAACCCGAGCAGCGCTTTGGCAACGCCCTGCACGCGGCCTTGGAACGCATTCGCGACCGCCGTGATGCGGCTGCCGCTGCCTATTCTGCCGCGGAACGCAGCCAGCTGGATTCCGCCGAACGCGACCGCCTCGTCGACACTTTGGCGCTGGCGCTGGATGCCCCCGAACTGGCCGACTGGTGGACCGCGACCGAGACCTACACCGAGCGCAGCTTGCTCCACGAGGGCGGAGTGCTGCGCCCCGACCGCATTTACCGCCGCGCCGACGGACGCTGGGTGGTCGCCGACTACAAAACGGGTGCTCCGCAGGCCGAGCATGAGGAGCAGGTGCGTCGCTACGCCGACCTGCTCGAACCGGTTTTGGGTGAGCGTCCGCTGCCCGTCGTCCTCTACCTTCGCAGACCCACAATCCTACGTCATGAATTCTCGTGAAACCTTTTACCAGCGCCTGCGCGACGAGCTGAAGTCCGTCGACGAGCAGGGCCTTTTTAAGCGCGAACGCATTATCGCCTCTCCGCAGGACGCCGTCATCACCTTGGCCGACGGGTCCGAAGTGCTGAATTTTTGCGCCAACAACTACCTCGGCCTTAGCAGCCACCCTGACGTGCTTGCCGCCGCCCACCGCACCCTTGATGAGCGCGGGTTTGGTATGAGTTCGGTGCGTTTTATCTGCGGAACCCAGGACATTCACCGCCAGCTCGAGCTGCGCCTCGCCGAGTTTTTGCACACCGAAGACACGATTTTGTACGCCGCCGCATTTGACGCCAACGGCGGAGTTTTTGAGCCCCTACTCGGCGAAGAAGACGCGATCATCAGCGACAGCCTCAACCACGCCTCCATCATCGACGGAGTCCGCCTCTGCAAGGCCCAGCGCTACCGCTACGCCAACAACGACATGGCCGACCTCGAGGCCCAACTCAAGGCGGCCGACGCGGCCGGAGCCCGCACCAAGCTCATCGTCACCGACGGAGTCTTCTCAATGGACGGATACGTAGCCCAAATGGACCGAATCTGCGACTTGGCCGACCAGTACGACGCCCTTGTCATGGTCGACGAGTGCCACGCCACCGGATTCATCGGCGCCACTGGACGCGGTTCGATCGAGCTGCGCGGCGTCCTCGGTCGCGTCGACATCATTACCGGAACCCTCGGCAAAGCCCTCGGCGGCGCCATGGGCGGATTCACCACCGGCCGCAAGGAGCTCATCGAAATGCTCCGCCAGCGCTCGCGCCCCTACCTCTTTAGCAACAGCCTCGCCCCATCCATCGTCGGAGCCAGCCTCGCCGTACTCGACCTGCTCGACCGCACCACCGAGCTGCGCGACCGCCTCATGGACAATGTGGCCCGCTTCAAGGCCGGCCTGCGCGAAGCCGGACTCGAGTTCAAAGACGGCGAATCGGCCATCGTTCCCGTCATGCTCTACGACGCGGCCCTTGCCCAGCGCTTCGCCGACGCCCTTTTGCAGCGCGGAATCTACGTCATCGGATTCTTCTTTCCCGTCGTGCCCAAAGGCCAAGCCCGCATCCGCGTGCAGCTCTCAGCCGCCCATACGCCCGAACACATCGACAAGGCGGTACGGGCGTTTGCGGAGGTCAATAAAGAACTGGTTGGCTAGCGGGCGCACAGCGCCCGTAGCCAGTAACTGGGTACCAGTAACTGGTTGGTTATCCTAGGATTTGCCACCCCTGCGCCAGCAGCGGTTCGGCAACCTTGAACTTGACTTGCTTTTGTTCGCCGGTCATGAGGTTGACGATGGTGACTTGGTCGTTGCGTCCGTACTTCTTGCTGCTCACCGCGGGGGCCTGCTTGGGGGCAGCGGCCGGCGGGGGAGTGGCGGAACGTGAAGCGGTTCCGCGCGAAGCAGGTGCCTCTTCGGCACCGGGGCCCGAAGTGGTCAGTTGCTGGGCCGGACGTGCGGGCGCGGCAGGCGCTTGGCGCACAGGAGCTTGGCCGGGTTCGGCTTGAGGTAGGCCGGCACGAAAGAGGAATCCGAGGATGCTCGCATTCATTTCGTCGACCATGTCCTTGAAGAGCTTGAACGACTCGTGCTTGTACACGAGGAGCGGATCCTTTTGCTCGTAGACGGCTCCCTGAACGTTTTGGCGCAGGTCGTCCATGTTGCGCAGGTGCTCCTTCCAGTGCTCGTCGATCATGCTCAGTACGATGGCTTTTTCGAGGTCGGTCGTGAGCGACTGGCCGCGGGTTTCGACTGCGCGCTGCAGGTTGGTCGGAATCTGGATCGACTTGATTCCGTCAGTAAACGGAACCAGGATGTTTTGGAACTGACCCCCTTGCTCGCGAAGCACGTTCTCGAGGACCGGCAGGGCCTGACCCGCGATGCGGTCGCACTTGGCGCGGTAGGCGGCTTGGGCAGCGGCATAGGTTTTTTGCGTGAGGTCGGCGTCTGAAAGGCGTTCGAACTCGGCGGAATCCACAGGGGTCGCCATGGCAAAGATTTCGAAGCATCCGAGCTCGTAGGCACCGAAGTCGCGGCTGGGCTTGGTCCCGCTTACTAGTGAATCGGCGGCGTCGTAGATACTGTTAGCGAGGTCCAGGGATAGTCGTTCGCCCGAGAGTGCGTTGCGGCGGCGGCGGTAGATTCCGCTACGCTGCGCGTTCATCACGTCGTCGTACTCGAGCAGGCGCTTGCGGCTGCCGAAGTTGTTCTCTTCGACCTTCTTTTGGGCACGCTCGATGCTCTTGGTTACCATCGAGTGCTCGATCATATCGCCCTCTTTGTGGCCCATGCGGTCCATGAGGCCGGCAATGCGCTCGGATCCAAAGAGGCGCATGAGGTTGTCTTCGAGCGAAACAAAGAACTGCGACGATCCGGGGTCGCCCTGGCGTCCGGCGCGTCCGCGCAGCTGGCGGTCGACGCGGCGCGAATCGTGGCGCTCAGTTCCGATAATGGCGAGACCACCTGCGGCCTTGGACTCGGCGGTCAGCTTGATGTCGGTTCCGCGGCCGGCCATGTTGGTGGCGATGGTCACGGTTCCGGGACGCCCGGCTTCGGCGACGATGTCGGCCTCCTTCTGGTGCAGCTTGGCGTTCAGCACTTGGTGCGGAATCTTGCGGATGTTCAGCGTACGGCTAAGTAGCTCAGAGATTTCGACGGAGGTCGTACCGACGAGCACGGGGCGGCCGGCGTTGCGCAGCTTCTCGATTTCGTCGATGACGGCGTTGTACTTCTCGCGCTTGGTCTTGAATACCAAGTCGTTGCGGTCGTCGCGCTTGGCGGCTACGTTGGTCGGAATTACCGTCACCTCGAGCTTGTAGATCTCCCAGAATTCGCCCGCTTCGGTTTCGGCGGTACCCGTCATGCCCGAAAGCTTGTGGTACATGCGGAAGTAGTTCTGCAGCGTAATGGTCGCGTAGGTCTGCGTGGCGGCCTCGATGGTCACGCCCTCTTTGGCCTCAATCGCTTGGTGGAGTCCGTCGGAGTAGCGGCGTCCGTCCATGATTCGGCCGGTTTGCTCGTCTACGATTTTGACTTTGCCCTCCATGACCACGTATTCCACGTCTTTTTCAAAGAGTGAGTACGCCTTCAGGAGCTGGTTCATGCTGTGGATGCGCTCGCTCTTGGCGCGGTACTCGCGCATGAGCTGGTCCCTACGGGCGGCGCGTTCGGCAACGTCGTCGTGGGCCTTCTCGATGCGGTCGAGTTCGACTGAAATCACCGGAAGCACAAAGAAGTCGGTGCTGGTCTGCTCGGCCAAGTACCCCAGGCCCAAGTTGGTGAGGTTGACTTGGTTGTGCTTCTCTTCGATCGTGAAGTACAGGGCTTCGTCGATCTTCTTCATCTCCTTGCCTTGGTCTTGCAGGTAGACGCCTTCGGTCTTTTGCAGCATGGCCTTAACGCCGTCTTCAGACAGGAACTTAATGAGGGCCTTGTTTTTGGGAAGCGCTCGGTGCGAGCGCAGCAGTTGGAATCCCGCCTCGGTCTTGTCGCCGGCGGCGAGGGCCTCTTTGGCCTTGGCGAGGGCGTCCTGGGCTACGGCCTTTTGCTGGTTCACCAGCGCAACCACGAAGTTCTTGAGGTAGTCAAATTCTTGCTGGTCGCCGTTGGGGGTGGGTCCGCTGATAATGAGCGGAGTCCGCGCGTCGTCAATCAAGACGGAGTCGACTTCGTCGACGATGGCGTAGTGGTGGCCGCGCTGCACGAGCTCGGCGGTTTCGCGCGCCATGTTGTCGCGCAGGTAGTCAAAACCGAATTCGTTGTTGGTTCCGAAGGTAATGTCAGCCAAGTAGGCCTTGCGGCGCGGTTCGGTGTTGGGGCGGTGCTTGTCGATGCAGTCGACGCTCAGGCCGTGAAACTGGTAGAGGGGACCCATCCACTCAGAGTCGCGCTTCGACAGGTAGTCGTTGACGGTGACCAGGTGCACGCCACGTCCGCTCAACGCGTTGAGGTAGACGGGGAGCGTAGCGACCAAGGTTTTACCCTCACCCGTGGCCATTTCGGCGATGCGCCCTTTGTGCAGCACGACGCCACCAAAAAGCTGTACGTCGTAGTGCACCATGTTCCAGGTGATGGGGTTGCCGGCGGCGGACCAGCTGTTGTTCCACACGGCGGTGTCGCCTTCGATGCTGACGGCGTCAAGGCGGCTCCCGAGTTCGCGGTCCCAGTCTTGGGCTGGAACGCGCAGCGCGCGCTCTGACAAGCGACGGGCAGTTTCGCGCAGCACGGCATAGGCCCGCGGAAGGATTTCGAGCAAAATGCGCTCTTCTTCGGCCAAAATGTCTTTATCGAGGCTGTCGATTTGGCGGTACAGGGCCTCTTTGGCGTCGACGTCAAGCTCGGATTCGGCCTGAAGGCGAAGCTGGTCGCGTTCGGCGGCCTTCACTTCGGTTTCGGTGCGCAGTCGGGCGCGGAACGATTCAGTCTCTCCGCGGAGTTCGCGGTCAGTCAGGCCGGACAGCGTCTGTTCGGCGGCGTGGACTTGGTCGATGTAGGGCTGGACCTCCTTGAGCGTACGCTGCGAGGGATCACCCAAAAAAACCTTTAAAATCTTGTCGAGCATAGGTCGCCAAAGGTACAACCTCTGTGCCACCTAAGCGTGGGCAGACAGACTGTCTGCTTGGCCTGAAAATCAGTACTCTTCCTCGTTCCAGAGGAAGTCTTCGTCCGAAGGGTAGTCGGGCCAAATATCTTCGATTGACTCGTAGATTTCGGCTTCTTCTTCTTCAACCGCTTGCAGGTTTTCCACGACCTCAAGCGGAGCCCCCGTGCGGATGGCGTAGTCAATGAGTTCGTCCTTGGTCGCGGGCCAGGGGGCGTCGCTTAGGTACGAGGCGAGTTCGAGGGTCCAATACATGGCGCAAAAATAATTTTTTTTTGGAGCTGCACAAGCAAATTTTTATGTCTTTGAAATCCAGGGGATTTCGGGTGCATTCAGCTGCTTGCCCAGCCACCTGGAAAGGGTAAACGCGTAGTCGCTCAAACGGTTCAAATAGGCCACCGTCGGTGCGGGTAGCGGCACGTCGTCGGCCCCCAGTTGGTCGACCAGCTGCACCACCCAGCGCTCGGCCCGGCGGGCGACGGTGCGCACCACGTGGCACTGGCTCACGAGCACGTGTCCGCCCGGAAGCAGAAAGTTGCGCATCGGCTCTAAGTCGACGTCCATGCGGTCGATGGCCGCTTCGAGGCGCGCAATCCACGCAGGGTCAATGTGCGGCAGGCGGGCCACCATCTCGGGCAGGTCGTTGGCCATGTGCGACCCCAAGGCAAACAGGTCGCTTTGGACTTGGGCGAGTTCGGCGCGCACGGCGTCCCATTCAGCCGGAATTTGGTCGCGCAGCAGCCCTAAGTGGCTGTTGAGCTCGTCGAGGGTTCCGTAGGCATGCAGACGCAGGTCGTACTTGGCGATGCGGGTGCCGCTAAACAGTCCGGTTTGGCCGGCGTCGCCGGTTTTGGTGTAGATTTTCATGAGTGCAGCGGGTTGAGCTGTGTTCAAGGTAACCCGCAAAGCGGGTAGTGGTTCAGTACGCCCGGCCCGTCTTACCCTCCATGTAGTTCACAAAGGCGCGGTTGGCGACGCGGGTTCCGCCCGGAGTCGGGTAGTTGCCGGTAAAGTACCAGTCGCCAGGGGAATTGGGGCAGGCCTCGTGAAGGTCGGCTACGGTTTGGTAGACGACTTTGACCTCGGCGCGGGTCCCGGCAGGGATCAGCAGCTGGGCGATGCGGTCGCTGAGCTCTTCGTCAGTGAATGGGGCGTACACGGTTTGCACGGCATTGCGCTGCTCGGCCATGGGCTTGGCCAATTCGGCTTTGGCCGACGCGTAGGCGTGGTCGATGACCGAATCCATTCCGCGTTCGCGCAGCAGTGAGACGGCTGCCTGAAAGGCGATGAAGTCGCCCAACTTGGCCATATCGATGCCGTAGCAGTCGGGGTAGCGAATCTGAGGCGCCGAGCTCACCACCACGATGCGCTTGGGATTCAGGCGGTCCAGCATGCGCAAAATGCTCTGCTTGAGGGTGGTTCCGCGCACAATGCTGTCGTCGAGGGCCACAATGCTGTCGTCGGGCTGCACGATGCCGTAGGTGGAGTCGTAGACGTGTGCCACCATGTCGTTGCGGCTGGAATCCTCGGTGATGAAGGTGCGCAGCTTGACGTCCTTCCAGGCGATTTTTTCAACACGCGGACGGGCACTCATCACCTGCTCAATGTCGGCGGGCGTAATTGCGCTGCCTTTGCCGACGAGTTGGGCGGACTTTTGGCGCTTAAGCGCGTCTTCAGCGCCCTTGACGAGTCCGTAGAAGGCGATTTCGGCGGTATTCGGAATAAAGCTGAACACGGTGCGGTCAAAGTCGCCCCCGGCGGCGGCCATGACGCGGTCGGTCAGTCGGCGTCCGAGCTCGATGCGTTCGCGGTAGATTTCGCCGTCGTTGGCGCGAGAGAAGTAGATGCGCTCAAAGCTGCAGGCGGCGCGGGGCGCGGCGGGGCGCACGGGCTCAATCGATACGTCGCCGTTGCGGCGAATCCACACCATGTGGCCGGGCGGAACTTCGTGCACTTCGTCAGCCGTTACGCCAAATGCGGTCTGGATTACGGGGCGCTCCGAGGCGACTACGGCCACTTCGTCGTTCACGAAGTAGAAGGCGGGGCGAATCCCGTGCGGGTCACGCATCAAGAAGGCGTCGCCTTGGCCGATGATTCCGCCCATGGCGTATCCACCATCCCAGTCGCGGCTAGCTTTCTCGAGCACACGCCGAAGGTCTAAGTGATCGGCTTGGTACTGGCTGCGCTCTATTTTATTGAGACCGAGCTGGTCTTTTGCAATATGGTGCAGGCGTCGATTTTCTTTGTCGAGAAAGTGCCCAATTTTTTCCATCACCGTCACGGTGTCGGCCTTCTCTTTGGGGTGTTGTCCGAGGTTGACGAGTTCGTCAAAGAGCTCGTCCACGTTGGTCATATTGAAGTTGCCGGCGACCAAGAGGTTGCGGCTCATGTAGTTGGACTGCCGCAAGAAGGGGTGGCAGGCCTCGATGCTGTTGCCGCCATAGGTTCCGTAGCGCAGGTGGCCCATGTAGACGTCGCAGGCGAAGGCCACGTTCTCTTTAACCCAGGCGGCATCTTTGAGGCGCTCGGGCTTGCCGTCGAGGCGCTCTTCGATGCGGTTTTGAATGCGCGTAAAGATGTCTTGAATCGGCTTGGGATCGGTCGAGCGGTAGCGGCTGATGTAGCGCTGGCCCGGGGGCATGTCGAGCTTGACGCCCGCAAGTCCCGCGCCGTCTTGGCCGCGGTTGTGCTGCTTTTCCATCATGAGCACCATTTTGTTCAGGCCGTAAAGGGCCGTCCCGTGCTCGTCGAGGTAGTGGTCAAGGGGTTTGCGCAGACGCAGGAGGGCAATGCCGCACATAGCGGGTGCAAAGTTAGGGCGCTCCCTATCTTCGCAGGACACCTTTGACGCAATCCTTCGCATGAATTCGCTTCCCGCGCCCATTGACATTCATACCCACCTGATTCCCGAGCACATACCGCATTTTGCGGAGCGCTTTGGCTATGGCGGGTTCATTCGCCTAGAGCACCACTGCCCGGGTTGCGCGCGCATGATGAAGGACGACGTGCTCTTTCGCGAAATCGAGGCCAACAACTGGGATCCGGCCGCGCGAATCCACGACTGCGACCGCCACGGGGTGGGCGTGCAGGTGCTTTCGACCGTCCCTGTCATGTTCAGCTACTGGACGTTTGGGCGCGACGGCGCCGCAGTGGCGGAATTCTTGAACGATCACCTCGCCGAAGTCGTGGCCGGCAACCC
>DMDX01000096.1:3520-4458 GCA_003451355.1 Cryomorphaceae bacterium | reverse complement strand
CCCAAGGCGGCGCGTGCCCCGATCTGTTTTATGTGATTGACCGCTACGGTGCGGTTCCGCAATCGGCCTACGCAGGCCTCAACTACGGAACCGAGGGCAACGACCACGACGAGCTCGAAGCCGCCCTCAAAGGCATCGTCGACGCGGTGGTGAATAAAAATTCCGGAACCGTGACTACCGCGTGGCACAAGGGCTTTACCGGATACCTCGACGCCTACCTTGGCGCCGAACCCACCTCATTCACGTACGAAGGCAAACAGTACAGTCCGCGCAGTTTCGCTGACAAGTTCCTCGGAATCAATGTGAAAGACTACGTGCAGCTCACCAGCTTTACGCACCACCCATTCGGTTCATGGTTTGCAGTTGAGGTTCCCGACAACTGGACGTGGGGCACGTCGTACAACGTTCCGCTCGAGGACATGATGGCGACCATTGACTACGCGTTGGCCAACGGATTCACCATCGCTTGGGCAACCGACGTGTCTGAGAAAGGCTTTTCGCTGAACAACGGAGTCGCCGTGTGGCCCGCAAAAAAGTGGTCCGATATGAGCGCTGAAGAGAAAAACGCGGTGTTCACCGGTCCGCACGAAGAGGCGGTGGTGACACAGGCATCGCGCCAAGCGGCATTTGACAACTACGAAACCCAAGACGACCACGGAATGCAAATCGTCGGAAAGGTCAAATACCAGTCGGGTGCTTCGTACTACATCGTCAAAAACTCATGGGGACCGCGCAAGAATGCGTACCGCGAGGGCTACATCTACGCTTCTGAGGCGTTTGTTCGTGCCAAGACCATTTCGATCATGCTGCACAAAGACGGTTTGCCCAAGGCGACTAAGAAGGCGGCAGGGCTCTAGGCCTTACGTTTCTTCGAAATCCCGGTTCTGGCTCCGTGCCTGGACCGGGATTTTTGGTTACATCCGTTCGGGGGCCTCGAT
>DMDX01000096.1:1112-3319 GCA_003451355.1 Cryomorphaceae bacterium | reverse complement strand
TTCAAGAGCACGGCGAAGGGCGCTGGCGGTGGTTCCGCACAATTCTACGCGAAAGGCCACGAGGGCATCAGACTCGGCGTTGAGAATGGGGTTGGACTGGTAAAACGCGTTAAACGCTTTAGCCAAATCGTAGGCAAACTGTGCCACCACCGCGGGACTGTAGGCGCGCGCCGCCTGCTCCACAGCTTGCGGAAAGCGGTCCAGGGTTTGGATCAGTTCCTTGCTCCGCTCGTCGACGGTTACATCGGACCAGTTCCATGTTGTGGCGCGGCCTTCAGCCTTGCGCAAAATTGACTTAATGCGTGCGTGGCTGTACTGAATGAACGGGCCGGTGTGTCCGTTGAAGTCAATGGACTCCTCGGGGTTGAACACCATGCGCTTGCGCGGATCCACCTTCAAAATGAAGTACTTAAGAGCTCCGTGACCCAAAACACGGTAGAGCTGAGCCTTTTCAGCCTCGCCAAGTCCCTCGGTCTTGCCGAGCTCTTCGCTCAGCGCGCGGGCTGTCGACTCCATTTCGTCGAGCAAGTCGTCGGCATCGACGACGGTTCCTTCGCGCGACTTCATTTTGCCACTGGGAAGGTCCACCATGCCGTAACTCAGGTGGAAGAGCTGGTCCGCCCAAGCGTAGCCCAACTTTTTAAGGATCAAGAACAGCACTTTAAAGTGGTAGTCCTGCTCGTTGCCCACCACGTACGTGAGGCGGTCGATCGAGAAGTCCTTAAAGCGTTGAATCGCAGTCCCAATGTCTTGGGTCATGTAGACTGAGGTTCCGTCGCGACGCAGTACAAGTTTCTCGTCAAGGCCGTCCTCGCGCAAGTCAATCCACACCGAGCCGTCGTCCCGACGGTAGAACACGCCGCGCGCCAATCCCTCTTCAATGTCTTGCTTGCCCAGCACGTAGGTGTCGGACTCGTAGTAGTTGCGGTCAAAGCGAACACCCAGACGGCTGTAGGTCTGGTTGAATCCGTCGTACACCCATCCGTTCATCGTCGCCCACAGGCTGCGCACCTCGGTGTCGCCTGCTTCCCACTGGCGGAGCATTTCTTGAACCTCGAGCATGCACTGAGCCCCGGCCTTGGCCGCATCTTCGTCACGGCCTTGAGCCATGAGTTCGCGCACTTGGCTCCGGAATTCCTGGTCAAAGCGCACGTAAAAATTGCCGACAAGGTGGTCGCCTTTTTTGCCTGCGGAATCGGGAGTGATTCCGCCCCCGAACTGCTGCCACGCCCACATGCTCTTGCAAATGTGGACGCCTCGGTCGTTCACAATCTGAACCTGAACCACTTTGCGGCCGCTGGCCTCGAGGATGCGGCTCACGCTGTGCCCCAGCAAAATGTTGCGCACGTGCCCGAGGTGGAGCGGCTTGTTGGTGTTGGGGCTACTGAATTCCACCATCGCCGCGGGGGCGTTCGGATCCACGGGCGTTGTGCCCCAGGCATCCGCGCTTCGAATGGCGTCGAATCGGGCCTGAATTTGGTCGGAACTCAGCACAATATTCAAAAAACCTTGAACCGCATTGAAGCTGGATACCAACGGGGAGGCCGCCTGCAGTGCCTCGCCGATTTCGCGAGCTGTGTCCACGGGAGATTTGCGGCTCAACTTGAGAAAAGGGAAAACCACCAGCGTGGCATCGCCCTCAAAATCCTTGCGGGTCGGTTGGAGTTCGACGGGGCCATCCCATCCGTATAAATCGTTCAAGACCGTCGTAACGGCCGAAAGTACCACGTCAGCCATGATGATTAAAGAAGATTACGTCGGCTCAACCGCTCCTGAAGGCGGTACACCGTGTTTTGCAAAAGGCGGAACGCAGTGGTTCCCATCGCGTTGCCTCCCTTGTCGAGCAAGGGATTGATTTCGGTGAATTCCATGCAGCGCACCAGCTGAGCGTCCGCAAACAATTCAAGCAGTTGCTTCGCTTCGGACTCGTCGAAGCCACCGGCTACCGGCGTGCCGGTTCCGACCGAAACCGTCGGATCCATGGAATCCACGTCAAACGAAACGTAGACCATGTCGCAGTCCTTCATTTGCTCCATGACGCGCCGGACCACGGTCGAGATTCCGAGCTCGCGGACCTCGGGAACGCGGTACACCGTCATTCCGTACTTGGCGATGAGGGCGTCCTCGGGTTCTTCAGTACTGCGCAGCCCGATGAACGCAACGTCTTCAGGGCGAACGCGCTGCGGATGCCCTTTGAGCTTAGTCCA
>DMDX01000096.1:0-951 GCA_003451355.1 Cryomorphaceae bacterium | reverse complement strand
GCGGTTGCGAGCGGCATTCCGTGCATGTTGCCCGACGGAGACGTATAGGGTGAGTGCATGTCGGCGTGCGCGTCGATCCACACTACGCCAAGTCGTGTCAGCGGAAACGCTTGCTTGATGCCGGCAATGGTTCCGCCTGCGTTCGAGTGGTCCCCACTCAGCACGAGTGGGAACTGCCCATCGTCGAGGGTTTCGGCTACCACGGCCGAAATGCGGCGGTACATGCGCACGATTCCGCGAATCCGCTTGCCGTAGGGCGTCTCAGGATGGCGGTACAGTAGCGCGTTGTTGGTTTGAACTTTTCGGGGCTGGACCGCACGAAAAAACTTGGGCTGAATGCTGAACGAGGCACTGCGAATGGCAGCGTAGCCAAGGCTTGAACCTCGGGTTCCCGCTCCCAATTCTGACATGGCCGTGATTAACTGCAGCATGGGTCAAAGGTAGGAATTGGCCTACCTTTGGGCATAGTCCATGGCCCGAAGCACAAAAAACTCATCTACCCTTCGCGTTACCGACCTCAAAGAGGCGTGGCGCGACCTTTCTGAAAGCCCTTCTTTGCGCGCTGCGCTGGGCTTATTTGTCTTGTTTGTTGGCCTTCTTGGCTTTATCGCAAGTGTCTCTACACTAGGCTCTTGGACAGCCGACTACAGTGCCATGGAACTCGGATTCAGCCAAGTCGTTGCCCAGCGCGGAATCGAAATTCAGAACATCTTAGGGTCACTCGGTGCCGCTGTTGGCATGGTGGTCACCGTGCGCGGATTTGGCGTTGCCTCGCTCCTTTTGTGGTCCGTGGTGATGGTGTACGGCCTCAAATGGGGTCTCGGACTGCCCATCAAGGCAGGTCGTTGGTTTCGCCGGAGCTTGCTTCGTGCTGTACTCATTACCAGCGGACTCGCGCTCATTCCTTGGGACTTCGGTGACGCCATGGTCGGCGACTACGGCCGCTTCCTC
>DMDX01000088.1:9295-17418 GCA_003451355.1 Cryomorphaceae bacterium | reverse complement strand
GTGGTGCGCTACATGAGTGATCGGACGATGGTTCTTTAGCAAGGGTAGCAAGGTTGGCTTTTGGCGCTTCGGTCCTTTGGCCCTCAGCGCTAGGGCACCTTCGGTGCTAGGGCCCTTCGGGCTGGTTCTTGTTCCTTGCTTCTAGGGTGCGAGAGAAAAAGTAAAATCCGGTTAGTACCGAATGCCTAACGCCGCTTCACGGCTTCGGGGTCACTAGCAACTAGTTACCAGTTACTTGCGAGCCAACGAGCCAATCTCAGCCAACCTTGCTAAAGGTGCATTTCAGGAATTTCGCCCTCGACCACCAGGCGGCCGGCGGTTTTGGCGATGATTTCGTCGACGCTGACGCCGGGGGCGCGCTCGCGAAGGATGAATCCGCGTTCGGGATCAATGTCGAGGACGGCGAGGTCGGTGACGACTTTTTTGACGCATCCGACTCCGGTGAGCGGAAGGGTGCACGCGCTCAAGAGCTTGGATTCGCCCTCGCGGTTGCTGTGCTGCATGGCGACGATGATGCGTTCTGCGCTGGCAACGAGGTCCATGGCTCCGCCCATGCCTTTGACCATTCGGCCCGGAATCTTCCAGTTGGCGATGTCGCCCCGGTCGGATACTTCCATTGCTCCGAGGACGGTGAGCTGCACCTTTCGGGCGCGGATCATGCCAAAGGAGGTGGCGCTGTCAAACAGGGAGGCCCCGGGAAGCGCGGTGATGGTTTGCTTTCCGGCGTTGATGAGGTCGGCGTCTTCTTCGCCCTCAAAGGGGAAGGGGCCCATGCCGAGGATGCCGTTTTCGGACTGGAATTCGACGTCGATTCCGTCGGGAATGTAGTTGGCGACGAGGGTCGGAATTCCGATGCCCAAATTCACGTACCAGCCGTTGCGCAGCTCCTGGGCGATGCGGCGCGCGATTCCGTTTTTGTCAAGTGCCATGGCTTAGATTGTGGGGTTTTTGGGACGGACGGTGCGCTGCTCAATACGCTTCTCGTAGTGGGTGCCTTGCACGATGCGGTGCACAAAAATGCCCGGAACGTGGATGGCATTGGGGTCGAGTGTCCCCGCGGGCACGAGCTCTTCGACCTCGGCCACCGTGACGCGTCCGGCCATGGCCATCATGGGGTTGAAGTTGCGCGCGGTGCCCTTAAAAATCAGGTTGCCGGCCTCGTCGCCCTTCCAGGCCTTGACCAGCGCGAAGTCGGCTTCAAACGCGTGCTCCAAAAGGTGGGGCTTGCCGCCAAACATTCGGATTTCTTTGCCCTCGGCCACTTCGGTTCCGTAGCCCGCAGGCGTGTAAAATGCCGGAATTCCTGCGCCCGCCGCCCGGCAGCGCTCGGCGAGGGTTCCCTGCGGAATCAGTTCAACCTCAAGCTCGCCCGACAGCATTTGGCGTTCGAATTCGTCGTTTTCGCCCACATAGGAGCTAATCATTTTGCGGATTTGACGCGTTTCAAGCAGCAAACCCAACCCAAACCCATCGACCCCCGCGTTGTTGGAGATGCAGGTGAGGTTGCGGGTTCCGCGCTGGCGAAGGGCCGCGATGAGGTTTTCGGGAATGCCACAGAGGCCAAACCCGCCCACCATGAGGGTCATACCGTCTGCGATCCCGTCAAGGGCCACGTCGGTGTTGGCGACAACTTTGCGAATCATGCCTTAAAGTTAAGGGCGCTACGCTCTAGTAACTGGTAACTGGGTACTTGTTGCCGCTCCGCGGCTCTAGCTGCGAAGCAGCCCTAGCCCCGAAGGGGCCCCAGCGCGCAGGGTCGAAGGCCCGAAGCGCAAAAAGCTAACGAGCCAACCTCGCTAGTTGAACTCCGACCCCTCTTCGCGCGCCTCAGCCTGGTCGCTGAAGAATTCGCCGCAGTTAAGGGGTATGGTCATCGGAGTGGACGGGGCATCAAATCCGTCGCGGCGTACTCCGATTTTGGGGTCGGCGTACAGACGGCGCATGTAAAGGGCCCAAATCGGCAGTGAGGTGCTTGCACCTTGGCCGTAGGCGGTGGACCCAAAGTGGGCAGAGCGGTCTTGGCATCCGGCCCAGACGCCGGTGACGAGGTTCGGAACCATTCCGACAAACCAGCCGTCGGAGTTGTTTTGTGTGGTACCCGTTTTACCCGCGATCGGCATGTCAAACGAATACGGGAAGCCCGTGGCCACGCCGTCGGGATAGCCGCCACCGGCGTAGCGAAGGCGCGCGCCGGTTCCGCCCTGGGTAACGCCCTGAAGAAGGTTGACCATGGTGTAGGCGACCTCGGGGCTGAAGACCTCGCGCGAAGCGGGGCTGAACTCGTCGAGCACGACGCCGTTCGCGTCCTCGATGCGCAGGATGACGATGGGCTCGGTGTAGAGGCCTTGGTTGCCAAAGGCGGTGTAGGCTCCGACGAGCTCATAGATGCTGAGGTCGACGGTTCCGAGGGCAATCGAGGGCACCACGGGAATGTCTGAGGTTACGCCCAAGTTGCGGGCGAGCTGCACCACTGGAGCGGGCCCGATTTGCTTCATTAGGTAGGTGGTCACGGTGTTGACCGAGCCCGCGAGTGCCTGCTTGAGGGTGAGCACGCCGCCGTACTTGTCGTCGGAATTGCTGGGGCACCAGGTCTCGGCGAGTCCGTACTGGCCCGCCTCGATGCATGTTTGGATGTTGGGAACCTGCATGCACGGCGAGTACTTTTTGTCGGCAATCGCCGCGGCGTACACAAACGGTTTAAACGTCGAACCCACTTGGCGACGGCCCTGACGGACCGCATCGTACTTAAAGTGGCGGAAGTCGACTCCGCCGACCCATGCTTTGATGAAGCCGGTTTGCGGCTCGACGCTCAGAAGGCCAGCCTGGTAGATGGACTTCATGTACTTGACGGAGTCCCACGGACTGAGCACGGTATCGCGGTCACCGCCCCAGGCGAAGATTTTCATCTCGACGGGCTTTTTAAAGGCTGCAGTGGCCGCCTCTTCGCTGAGGCCCTCGGCGCGCAGGTTGCGCCAGCGCTGCGTCTGCTTCATGGCCTTGGTCAGGATTTGGTTGGCTCCGGTCACGGAGCTTCCGTCCTGAAAGTAGAATGGACCCGCGGCGCGTCCCTTAATTTGGCGAAAGAACGCTTTTTGGAGCTGCGTAAGGTGCTGTTCCATGGCCTCTTCGGCGGCGCGCTGCATGCGGCTGTCGATGGTCGTGTAGATTTTGAGGCCGTCGGTGTAGAGGTTGTACTCGGATCCGTCGGGCTTGCGGTGGGTTTGTACCCACTCTTTCATAAACTGGCGGATGTGTTCGCGCAGGTAGGGAGCAAGGCCCTTGTCGTGGCCACCCGGGGTAAACTGAAGGGTAATGGGAATCGCCTTCAGGGAGTCGGCGGCCTCTTCGGAGAGAAATCCGCTGCGTTCCATTTGATTGAGAACGGTATTGCGGCGCTTTAGGGCGGATTCTTCGCGGCCGGCACGCGCGGGGTTGTACAGCCAAGGGTTTTTGCACATTCCCACGAGCATGGCGGATTCTTCGGTCGTCAACTCGTCGGGAGTTTTTCGGAAGTAGACGTTGGCGGCGTTGTGGATTCCGACGCCTTGGTACAGGAAGTCAAACTGGTTGAAGTACATCGCAATGAGCTCGTCTTTGGAGTAGCGCGACTCGAGCTGCATGGCGATAATCCATTCTTTGAGCTTTTGAAAGATGCGACCCAGGCCTCCGGCGGGCTCGTGGAACATTTGCTTGGCCAGCTGCTGGGTGATGGTGGATCCGCCACCGTCGCGACCCAATGCGGTCACGGCGCGGGCGAGGGAGCGAAAGTCGATTCCGCCGTGGTTGTAAAAGCGCTCGTCCTCAGTGGCAATCAGGGCCTGCACGAGGTGCGGAGGAAGCTCGCTAAAGTCGGCGTGGACGCGGTTTTCGGTAAAAAAGGTTCCGAGCTGGCGGTTGTCTGAAGTGATGATTTCGGTGGCGAGGTAGCTCTTGGGGTTGGCGATCTCTTCGGTCGAAGGAAGGCTTCCGAACAGGCCCGCCCACGTCAGCAAGAGCAAGAGAATCAAAAAGAGTGGACCGCCCACGACGGCGTACCAGAACCAACGTACCAAGGGACGAAAATCCGGATCAGATTGTTTAGCCATTTTGGGGTGCTTAAGGTGCTTCGCGGTACAATTTTAGGGCCACCGAATGGATGCCCTTCAAGGGCTCATCGCGCATCAGGTGCTGCAGGCGAAAGCGGTAGGTGTCGGGCTTCGGAACCCGCAAGCCCTCACTTCGGTAGGGCAGGGTGACGGTTTTGAGCCCTGTGATTCCGTCGCCGATCCACTGGCCCTCGGGGCTGGCAAGCTGGAACTCGGCGGTGTCGCGGTACACGGTTCCGCCCTTATTCAGCACGTCGCGGCCCACGTAAAGATTGCGGTAGGCGTAGGTGCCGGCGTGCCGAACGTCCACTTCGACGCGGTACGTAGCGGTGGTGTCGGCGATTTCGACGTCAAAAACGAGCAAGGAATCGGAGTACCACGCCTCGCCGGGAATGTCGCGGACGACGGCAAATTCCGGGCTGGGACTGCATCCAACGGCTGCCGCGGCCAGCAGGGCGGTCCATAGAAAAGGGAGCAGTTGGCGTTTCATACGTTTAATACTGCGAAGGTATGCATCTTTGTGAGGTGGGACGAGGAAGCACTCTACAGATCACAGCGGCCGTGTGGCTCGCTTCGTGGGCCGCGCTGGCACAGACGCCAGTGGCGGAATGGCAGTACCACGCCCCCTTTCGCACGACCCAGCGGGTCGCCGTCATGCAGGACCGCGTGCTGGCACTTTCGGAATTCGGAATCACCAGTTTGGAGTGGCCCGACCGCGTCCTCACAGGCCACAGCAGCGTTGAGGGCTTGAGCGGCGTCGGTCTCTCGGGCCTGGCCGCGAGCCCCGACGGCAGCTTTGCTCTGCTTGGCTACCGCGACGGACGCATCGACCGGTGGACGCCCAACGACGTGCGCACGCTGGACGACATTCCCCGCAGCGGTCAGTTTCAGGGCCGCACCGAGGTGCTTGAGTTTGCCTTTGCGAGCGCCGACCGCGTGTTTGCGGCGACCGCGTTTGGGGTGGTTGAGCTTGACCTGTCGCTCAATGCGGTTCGCGGAACCTACCGGATGCGCACCAACAGCGACCCCACCTACGTGGCATCGGTGGCCGTTTTGGGCGACAGCATTTTTGCCGCGACGGAACTCGGGCTGCGCGCGGCATCCCTACAGGACCCCCTTTACCTGCCGTCGGCTTGGCAGGCGCGCGGCCGCTTCTCAGACTCGGTCCTGACCTCGTTGGCCGCTTCGCACGGCGAACTGGCCGCGATTTCGGCCGGCAAGGCCTACCGACGTACGGCGGGCGGATGGTCTACCCTCGCAACCCCCTCAGACGGCCAGGAGGCCCAGCGCATCTGCGCGTGCGCGGGCCGGTGGGGTGTCGTGCGACCGTTTGACGTGCAGCTCTTCAACGCCGGAGGCCAGGTCCAGTCGGTGCTTTCGGGCGGATTTTCAGGCAATTCCGGGTTTGTGCCCCGCGACCTCGCATGCGGATTCAACGGCCAAGATGGCCAACCGGTTCGGTGGGTGGCCAATCCGTCGCGCGGAATTAGTTTTTTTGACAACGCCAGCTACGCGCAGCACCGCAGCCTGAGCGGACCCGCCGGCCCCGAAGCCTTTGACGTCCGCTGGGATGCCCTTCGCGGAACCACGTTACTCACCGGAGCCGTCGAAGGTCCGTGGACTCCGCTCTACCTCAACGGCGGCCTGTACCGCCAGCCCCGACCAGGCGCCGCATGGCGCAGCGCGTCCAACTTTGACGGGGCCAAAGACCTACTCGAAGTGCTAACCGACCCCGCTGACTCGACCCACTGGTTTGCGGCGTCTTGGGGCGGAGGCGTGCTCGAGTTCCGCGCCAACAGCCTGTACCGACGCTGGACCGTCGGCAATTCGTCGCTGCGCGCGGCCAACGGGGCGGGCCCCAACGACGTCCGCTGCGGTGGCCTCACTTGGGGCGACGACGGTGCCCTGTGGGTGACCAACAGCTTGTCGGATGTTCCGCTGCACCGCTACGATCCGGGTTCCGAAACCTGGCAAGGCTACGCCGTGGGCGCCCTCAACGGCCAGGCGGTACGGCGCATCACGAAGGCCGAGAACGGCGACTTTTGGATTCAGACGCGCACGGCCGGTATCGTGACGGTTCGGGTGGTGGGCGGCGCAGCCTCCGCCCGAAGTTTGAGTGCCGGAACCGGCAACGGCAACCTCCCCAGCGCCAGCATCGGCGCCTTCAGCTTTGACCGCGACGGCGAGTTTTGGGTCGGAACCGCCAACGGTCTCGCCGTGCTGTACACGCCGCAAAACGCTTTTACGGGCGGCAACTTTGAGGCCCAGCAGCTCCTGGTCGAAGCCGACGGACGCGTGCAGGCGGTACTCGCCGGCCAGGACATCACGGCCATTGCGGTGGACGGAGGTAACCGAAAGTGGGTGGCCACCGCGACCGCGGGCCTGTTCGTGCTTTCGCCCGACGGGCTTACCCAGTTGGCGCACTACCGTTCCGACAACAGTCCGCTGCCCGGCAACCGCATCACCGGCCTGGCCCTTGACGTCGACCAAGGCTACGCCTACATCGCCACCGATTTTGGACTGTTTTCGCTGCGCTCGGCTTCGGTGGAGCCCAGCGACCGACTCGATGGGGCGTTGCTGTACCCCAACCCCTACCGACCTGAGTTTCGCGGAATGTGGACCGTCACCGGGCTCGTCGACCAATCCTACGTGAAGGTGACAACGGCCGACGGGCGTCGCGTGGCTGAGGGCTATGCCTCGGGCGGCCAGTTTGTGTGGGACACGATGGACGGCGCGGGCGATCCGGTTCCGAGCGGCCTGTACCAGTTCTGGATCAACAACCCCTTCGGAACCCAAACCACCGTGGTCCAAGGGCTTTTGGTGCGTCCGTGACCGCCTTGAGCACGCCCCACACGCACCAAGCCTTGGTGCTCGGCCGTACTCCCCAAGGGGAGCGCGCCGCGGTTCTTCGCCTGTGGCTTCGTACCGAGGGAACGTGGTCGGCCTACATTCCGAGTTTGCGATCCGCCGCAGGGGGATTTCGCCCCGCGATGGCGCAGCCGCTGGCGAGTTTGGAGTTGGTTCCGGCCCGCGCACGCGGTTCGCTGGGGCGCATCCAGGAGGCCCGACTCAATCCGCCTTGGCGCCGCTTGCACGACGAGCCGCAGCTCCAGATGCTGGTCATGTATACTTCAGAACTGCTGAGGGCCGTTCTGTACGAGGGCAGCGCGAATTCAGCTTTTTTTGACGACGTTCACGAGCTTTTGGCCCGATGGGATCGCGGAGAGCCCGTGACCTACGGGGCACTTGAGGCAACCCTTTTGGTGTGCCGCCACCTCGGATTTGAGCTCGAGGCGCCCGAGTCACCCGCCACCGAGGGGATTTGGCCGTTTTTCCCTGCAGAAGGGGCGTGGGCTCCGATCGGGTCCTTCGCCAGTTCTGCGCTCCCCCCCGGGCCCTCGCAAGCCCTTGCGCGCGCTGTGGCCGGCGCTTCGCTTGACCGTATCGAGCGCAACGACGCCCTTGACGCCCTACTGGCCTACCTCGAGTCCCAGCACACGGGATGGGGCCGCCTTAAGTCGGTGGAAATTCTGAGGAATTTGTAACTAGCTACTAGCAGCCGGTTTCTAGTTACTGGTCACTGGTCTTTGGTTTCTGGTTTCCTGTTTCTGGTTTCCTGTTTCTAGTCACAAGAAACTAGCAACAAGAAACGTGGCGCCAGCCACAAGAAACAAGCAACTAGAAACGTGGCGCAGCCACAAGAAGCTAGAAACGTGGCGCAGCCACCGGCTATTCCCACACCACCGACGCGGTGATGAGGTCGAGCTCCATGCGAAGGCGGTTTTTGCTGGTGCCTGGGGCAAAGAGCAGGGCATCGGCAGTTCCGATGCTGCCGTTGTTTAAAAAGCTGCGGACGCTGACAAAGGGGCCGCCTCCGTATCCGCCCACAGTCTTAAACAGCCCTTTGGTGGACAGCCGACGGACGCCGTGGGCGTCGTCAAAGGCTTGAACCGGCGGCAGGAGCATCTCGGTGGTAAGGTGGCTCTTGTCCTGCGGCCCTTCGAAGTACTGGCGCAGCAGCGCATCGCGGTCGGTGAT
>DMDX01000088.1:4609-9072 GCA_003451355.1 Cryomorphaceae bacterium | reverse complement strand
TTGCTCAAGGTGACCACAAAGCCTTCGGGAAGGGTCATCGACTTGATTCCAAGCGATTTAACCTCCTTGGGGAGAGGGTTTTGTGCGTTCTTGCGCATCCGCGCGGCCAGTACGGTCGCATCGTGCTCGCGGTAAAGGGCGCTGGCCTTGGCTAACGCCTGAGGAAGCATGGCCTGCAGGGCCTCTGCTGACGGAGCGATTACTTGAATCGCGATTTGGGGCCGGGCGTACACGTTGTGGACGACGAGCATCGCGGTGGAGTCCGGAATCACCGCGAGGTTGAGCAAACTCTTACCGCGGCGCAGCAGACCATTGACCTTTTCGGGTACAGCGTGAATGATTGAGAAGGTCGGTTCGGACTGCGGAAGCGCAGGTGCCGGCTTGCCCAACTCGGTGGCTACAGCGAGTCCGGCAAACGACTCCCACATGTTCTGCGGGCAGATTACGGTGAGGTCGTTGTGCGACCCGTTGCTGGGCGGAAGCGTACGCTCCCTCTTGACCGGATCAGCCCCGTCAGGGCCGCAGCTCGCGACGCCAAGGCTTAGGATGACGACCGCGAGCCACTTCATTTTTTCACAATGAGGCGCTGCCCGATTTGAATGGTGGTTCCGCGCAGCCCATTCCATCGTTGGATGTCGCTCACGCGAACTCCGTACTTGCGGGCAATGGCACTGAGGGTTTCGCCGGAGCGCACCGTGTGGCGCTTCGGACTGCTACTCGAGCTTGAATTTGCCGCGGTTGCCGTTTGTTCCGGGATTTCGGGGCGGGTGCGCGCCTTGCTGGTCGCGAGGTAGGCAGAATCGGCACACTCTTGAAAGCTCGCCACGGCCGCGCGTGGCAGCACGAGGGGGTACATTTTTCCGTCCCGCGGAGCCGGAACCACATGCAGTTTGTACATCGGGTTAAGCACCTTGAGCAAGGTGGTATCGACGCTAAATTCGGCAGCAGCGACGTTGAGGTCGAGCGTTGCGGTAACGTTTACCGTGTCGACGTCAAAAAAGGTCGCGGGCGGCAGGTCGGGCTTAATTCCGTGCAAACCACCGTAGGCGAGGGCATAGTTTGCGGCGATGAAGTTGGGCACGTACATGCGGGTTTCGCGGGGCAGATACGGGCGGATTTCCCAGTAGTTGGTCTTGCCTCCCGAGGCACGAATGGCCTTTGAAACGTTTCCGGGCCCCGCGTTGTAGGCGGCGAGGGCGAGTTCCCAGTTGCCGAACATGTCGTAGAGGCGCTTGAGGTAGCGGCAGGCGGCGTCTGTGGACTTGACGGGGTCTGAGCGCTCGTCGACGTAGCTTCCGATTTCGAGGCCCTGAAGCTTGCCCGTCGCGTACATGAACTGCCAAAGGCCCTTGGCACCAGCGGGGCTGGTCGCAAGCGGATTCAACGCAGATTCAATCATGGGAAGCGCCCGAAGCTCCAACGGAAGGTTGTAGCGGTCAAGGCCAGCCTCAAAAATGGGAAAGTAGTAGCGACCACGGCCCATCACTCGGGCCATGTGTTCCTTTTTGCGCACCACGTACATGGCGACGGCATTGCGCACGTCGGGGGTGTAGCGCAAGTCCATGGGTGAACGCTTGTCGAGCACCGAAAGGCGCTGCTTGAGTACTTCGTCGCTTACCGAAAGAGAGGCTCCCGCGAGGCTGTCGACAGGCCCTTTAAACTGACTCACCCAGTTGCGCTGGCTGCTGCTGAGCGCCCACTTGGCGTACATCGTGTCCACTTTGGTCGCGAGGCCAAATCGAGCAGTGGTATCACCAGCTGACGGTGGCAATGCCAACGAACCAATGCTGACCACCAGGCCAAGGGTAAGTAGTAACGTCCTAAAAATCATTCGCTTAGGTAGGCCGAAGCGGCAAATAAGGTGGGTTCGTCGAACGCCTTTGCGGTCAGGTGCAGTCCCATGGGGAGCCCGTTGGTGTGCGTGCCCATGGGCAAGCTTAGTGCGGGCAGTCCGGCAATGGGAGCCTGAACCGTAAAGATGTCCTCGAGGTACATAACGGTGGGATCGCTGGTTTCGCGTCCCAATTCAAACGCGGTATGCGGCGTCGTGGGGCTGATGAGCAGGTCCACTTTGCTGAGGTCCGCGTTGGTTGCGTCTTGAACCGCTCGGCGCGCCTTTTGTGCTTGGCCGTAGTAGGCGTCAAAGTATCCGCTTCGAAGTACAAACGTACCTAGCAAAATGCGTCGCTGCACTTCGGTTCCAAAGCCCTCAGAACGCGTCCGTTTGTAGAGCTCATCGAGCGTTTTGGCGCCCTCGGTGCGGAATCCGTAGCGCACCCCATCAAAGCGCGCCAGGTTGGCGCTGGCCTCGGCGGTGGTGAGGATGTAGTAAATCGGAACCAGCGCGTCCAAGTAGTCAAAGCGAAGGGCCTCGACACGGTGTCCGGCGGCCTTGAGCGCGTCCATGCGGGCCATAAATGCGGCGCGCAATTCGGAATCCAACGCGGGGTTGTCGAGCACCTCTTGGTAGTAGCCAAAACTAAGCGTTTTGGGGTCGCGCTCGGACTGCATCATGGGCGGAACCGGGCGGTCGCTGCACGTGCTGTCGTGGGCATCGGCACCCGAAATCACCTCGGTGATGCGCGCTAAGTCGCGGGCGCTGCGCGTGAACGGTCCAATTTGGTCAAACGAAGAGGCGTAGGCAATCAAGCCGTAGCGCGATACGCGTCCGTAGGTGGGCTTGGCTCCGTAGATGCCACAGAACGCGGCGGGTTGGCGAATGGAGCCCCCCGTGTCGCTGCCGAGGGCTGCGTGCACCCATCCGGCCGCTACGGCGGCGGCGGAACCTCCCGAAGATCCGCCCGGTGTACGGGTGGGGTCGAGCGGGTTGCGGACCGGCCCGTAGACCGAGGTTTCGTTGGACGAGCCCATCGCGAATTCGTCGCAACTGGACCGGCCGATTAGGACAGCCCCGGCGTCGAGCAAGCGCTGCACGGCTGTCGCGGTGTACGGGCTCACGAATCCCGTTAGGATTTTGGAACCGGCCCCTGAAGAATGCCCTGTGTAAACCATGTTGTCTTTGATGACCATGGTCACCCCATCAAGGGCGCGGTGGTCGCCTTGGGCACGCCGTGAATCGACGGCCGCGGCTTGGGCGCGAGCAGAGTCGTCGAAGATTTCTGCGAGCGCATTCAATGAAGGGTTTTCTGTGGCGGCACGGCGCAGCGATTCCTCAGCCAGCGCCACACAGGTCACTTGGCCGGAATCTAATGCCCGGTGCAGGTCTTCGATCCGATCGAAGGTCATGACAGTTTCTTGCTGTCGTCCTTTGAGTTGTCGTCCTCTTCGTCGCGCATGGCCTTTTTGAACTCCTTGACGCCACCGCCCAATCCCTTCATGAGCTCGGGAATTTTGCGGCCGCCAAACAAGAGCACAACCAAAGCCACGATCAAGACGATTTGCCAGGGGCCTACCATGCCCAGAAATACGCTTAGTGCCATAGTTTACCTAGATAAAGGGTAAAGGTACAACCTAGCTGCGCCCTACTTGAGCTTTTCGGCCAAGGCGCGCAGCGTTTTTTTCGGAGACGCGTTCTCGTAAAGCACTTTGTACACGGCTAAAGCGATCGGCATTTTTACTTCGCGCTTGCGCTTGACCTCGCGAATAAGCTTTGCAGCGTAGTAGCCTTCGGCAATCATGCTCATCTCGGCGCGTGCTGCCGACAGGCTGTAGCCTTTGCCAAGCAGTAGACCCAGTCGTCTGTTGCGGCTAAACGGTGAATACATGGTGACAAAGAGGTCGCCCGAATATTCGGTCTGAATAATCTGCCGTTTGATAGGGTGCACGGCCGCAATGACGCGCTTCATTTCGCGAAGGGCATTACTCACGAGAACGGCTTGAAAGTTGTCGCCGTACCCGAGCCCTTGGGCCAGTCCAGCGGCAATAGCGTAGATGTTTTTGAGGACAGAAGCGTACTCAGTGCCGTATATATCTTCGGTACAGCGGACTTTCACATACGACCCACGAAGTTTCGAAGCCACGATACGAGACAGTTCGATGTTTTCGCTGGCGACGGTGAGGTACGAGAGGCGTTCGAGGGCAATTTCTTCAGCATGACAGGGGCCTACAAGCGCGCCAAAGCGACTGTAGTCGAGCCCCAAATTGTCGTGCAGGTATTCGCCAATGATTTGATGCGACCCAGGCTCAATGCCTTTGACCGCAGAGATTACCCACTTCTGTGGGAGGATTTCGCGTAGCGGCTCAATGGCTTCGGCTAAGAAGGCTGAAGGCACTGCAAGTATGAGGATTTCCGCCTGTGAGGCCACGCTCATCAAGTCGTGGTCTACGTATATACGGTCGGTTTCGAGTGCTGCGTCCGAGAGGTAATTTAGGTTGTGGTGGTGCTTTCGAATGTGCAGGGCTACCTCTTCGCGGCGCACCCACCAGCCCACGTAGTCCTCGTTCTGCGTCAGCATTTTGACGATCGCGGTGGCCCAGGATCCACCTCCAATTACCGCGATTTT
>DMDX01000088.1:0-4555 GCA_003451355.1 Cryomorphaceae bacterium | reverse complement strand
GCGTGGTAGTCCTCGTGGAGTCCGGTGAAGAAGAACACGGCGGGGATTCCGGCGCTGATGAACGGGGCGTGGTCAGATCGGGCAAAAATTTCGTCGCGAAGGTCCCAGTAGTAGCCCTCGGCGGGGATGGCCTGCAGCATTTCGCGGAATTCCACCGCCGTGTGCACGCCGTACACGCGTAAGCTGTCAGACCGGTTGAGGCGGCCCACCATGTCGAGGTTGACCATGGCCTTGACTTTGCCCATTTCGGGCGGCATTCGCGCCACAAAATCGCGCGACCCAAGGAGCCCGCTTTCTTCGCCCGTAAATGCCAAAAAGGCGAAGTTCACGTGCTCAAATCCTGGTGCGCGCGAAAGTTTTCGGGCCAGCTCAAGCATGGCTGAGGTTCCGCTGGCGTTGTCGTCTGCTCCGTTGTGCACTTGGCCTTCAGCCTCGGGCGTGCGGGACCCCCACGCGCCCCAACCGACGTGGTCGTAGTGCGCTCCGATGACCACTGTTTCGGGCGCGCCTCGGTTGATCCAGGCGCCGACGTTGGGCGCGGTAATCATTTGCGGAATCACTTGAACACCAACGGCCGCGCGTGCGGATTTTTTCGCGTTCTTTTTCAGGCTTTTGCACGCGGCGAGGTCGTGCACGGCGACCACGGGCATTCCGATGGGGCGCATGCGGCGCAAGAGGTCCAACTTGGGGCTTCCGTCCACGGGCTGAAGGAGGACGACGGCTTGGGCTCCGTGGGTGCGCGCGGCATTGATGCGCTCAGACAATGAGGCGAGTTTGCCCAATTTCTTGGCTTTTTTGGCGGGAATATCCGCGACGATCACCGCGATGCGGCCTTTTTTGGCCTTGGCGACCTCGGCCGGGGTGCCGTAACCGAGCCAGGTAAGGGGCCCCTCGACCTCGCGGTTGTCAGACAGAAAATGGGGCCAGTAGGCGGAACGGAGCGCCAGCGGAGCGTCACCCACCCGAAGGTAGTTTCCGGCTTCGGGCAGGATGCCCTTCTCGGGGATGCTGACCATTTGGGTGAACTCGCCCCCGAAGAGCCCGGCTAGTCCCGCCTCTTCAAACTGAGCTTGGATGTACTTGGCGGCGCGGTCGCCTTGTTCGGTTCCCGGAAGCCGTCCGCCCATGGCGTCGCTGGCGAGTTCGTTGAGGTGAAACTCAAGTGAACGGCGTGTTTCAGGGTATTCCCCTCGAACGAGTTGGGCAGCCGCCGGAAGGGCCGCAATGCTAAAAGCAATAAAAAGGGTGCGCATGGCAGGGTTGTTTAGGCGGGCCACCAGTCAGGGCGGCGGCTCGCAAAGTACCAAAAGACTACGCCCACAGAGACGTAGGCGTCGGCCAAATTAAATATGGGTCTGAAAAATTGAAAATAGGTTCCGCCCCAAATCGGCAACCAGTCGGGCAAGTAGCCCGTCCACAACGGGAAGTACAGCATGTCGACCACGTTGCCCAGAAGCGGAGCCGCGTATCCATTGCCCCATTGCGCAACGCCATCGTAGGCCATCCAGAATTCGTATTCGGGTGACCACGTAAGGCCGCGGTCAAACAGAACCCCGTAAAAAAGGCTGTCGATGACGTTGCCAAGGGCTCCGGCAAAAATGAGCGCGAGGGTGGTCAGTACAAACGGATGCGCGCCGCGGCGGGCCAAGCGAATGGCATACCACACGATGCCCCCAATGGCGGTGATGCGAAAGAGGCTGAGAATCACCTTGCCGGTCGCGCCGCCCCAATTCAGGCCAAAGGCCATCCCGGGATTCTCGGTGAAGTGCAGGTGAAACCAGGACGTCAGTTTGACCGCGTCGCCCAGAGCAAACTGGGTTTTAATAGCGATTTTGAGTGCCTGATCCGAAAGAATCAGCACCAGTGCGAGAATGAGAGGGTTGCGCAGGCGGTTCAACGCTTGCTCATCTTGCCTTCCATGCTGGTGGTCGCGTGCGGAACCAGCTTCAAACGTTCCTTTTCGATGAGCTTGCCGGTCACGCGGCAGACTCCGTAGGTTTTGTTGCTGATGCGCACGAGCGCCGCCTTGAGGTCACGCAAGAACTTCTCTTGGCGCGCCGCGAGCATGGCGTTGGCTTCTTTGCTCATTGTTTCAGAGCCCTCTTCAAAACTTTTGAACATCGGCGCAGTATCCTCGGTGCCGTTGTCCATGTTGTTGGTAAACTGCTCCTTAAGAATGCGCAGGTCTTCTTCAGCTTTCTCAATCTTAGATTGGATTAGCTGGCGAAACTCGGCGAGCTCGGAGTCGGAAAAGCGAATAGTAGGTTCCATAAGAGGCCCGAATTTAGTTAATCTGAACTCCTGCGCAAGATATCTACGCTTTTTTTAACGCTAGGGTTACGGCTAGGCCCTCGAGGTCGGTCTCGGTCGCATGCGCGTCGATTGGCTCAGAACCTTGCCCCCACTGGGCTACCAGCGTTTCAGCGGCCACGTAGTCTCGGTGCTTTGCCACGGCCTCTAGGGCCTCAGCAGCCCCCGAAATCCACAATTCAATGCGGTCGGTGATGTCCAATCCGCTGTCTTTGCGCAAGTTTTGAATGCGGTTCACGGCTTCGCGCGCCAAACCTTCAGTTACTAGCTCGGGGCTGAGCTGAAGGTCAACGGCCAAAAGGGTTCCGCGCTCGCTGGCCACCGACATACCGGGAATGTCGTCTGTTACCACCATCACGTCACCGGGCTCCACCGTGTAGGGACCGTCGGCAAGCTCGAGCTCAAGCTGGCCATCCTGTTCGAGGCTGCGTAGCTGGGCGTCGGTCAGGGCGCTCAAGGCGGCCGAGACGGTCTTCATGCGCGGACCCACCTTTGGCCCGAGGGCCTTGAAGTCGGGCTTGGCGCGCTGCACAAACAGGCCAGAATTGGGTTCGACCCGCTCGAGTGTTTTGACGTTCACCTCGCTGAGCAGCAACTCTTCGATGGCGTCCAAATCGGCGTGCTGCGTGGGGTTGAGCACCGGAACCACGATGCGCGGCAGCGGCTGGCGCACCCGAACGCGCTCTTTTTTGCGGACGCTGAGCACCAAGCTCGTCATGCGCTGGGCCAGGTCCATACGGCGCTCGAGATCGGTGTCGATGCGTGCGGGGTCGGCCTCGGGGAAGCGGCTCCAGTGCACCGAAGCGCTCGGTCCGTTGAGGTCGCGGTAGAGCTGCTCGGCATAAAACGGCGCCAGCGGAGCCATCAATCGTGCCACCGTATCCAAGCACTCGCGCAGGGTCTGGAAGGCCGACAGCTTGTCGTCTCCCATCGCGCCCTTCCAGAATCGGCGCCGGCTGAGGCGCACGTACCAGTTGCTGAGCTCGTCAACGACGAAGTCGGCGACGGGCCTGAATGCGCGCGTCGGTTCGTAGGCCTCCATGGCCTCGGTCGCTTCGGCCACCACGCTGTGCAGTCGGCTCAAAATCCAGCGGTCCAGCTCGGGGCGGTCGCGGTGCGGAACCTGCGGTGCCTTCGGGTCGAATCCGTCCACGTTGGCGTAGAGCGCAAAAAATCCGTAGGTGTTGTGGAGGGTTCCGAAGAACTTGCGCTGCACCTCAGTGACGCCGTCGGGGTCGAACTTGAGGTTGTCCCATGGTTGCGCGTTGGTCAGCATGTACCAGCGCAACGCGTCGCTGCCGTACTTCGCCATCGCCTCGAAGGGGTCGATGGAGTTTCCAAGGCGCTTCGACATCTTTTGGCCGTTCTTGTCGAGCACCAATCCGTTCGAAACCACCGTTTTGTAGGCCACAGAGTCAAACACCATCCCGGCGATCGCGTGCAGGGTAAAGAACCACCCGCGGGTTTGGTCGACGCCTTCGGCGATGAAGTCCGCCGGGAAGGCGGTGCGGCCGTCAATCGCGTCCTTGTGTTCAAACGGGTAGTGCACCTGGGCGTAGGGCATGGCTCCGGAATCAAACCACACGTCAATGAGGTCCTTTTCGCGGTAGAGCGGCTGCCCGCTGGCGCCGGTCAAAATCCATTCGTCCACAAACGGGCGGTGCAGGTCGACCCCGGCGTAGTTGGCGTCCGACATGTCGCCGGGCGTAAAGTCGCCAAGTGGGTTGCTCGCCATGTGGCCCGCGGCCACGCTGCGCTCGAGTTCGGCGCGGAGCTGTTCCAGCGAGCTGATGCACACCTCTTCGCGGCCGTCTTCGCTGCGCCAAATGGGCAGCGGAATGCCCCAGTAGCGGCTGCGGCTCAGGTTCCAGTCGTTGAGGTTTTCGAGCCAGTTGCCAAAGCGGCCGGTTCCGGTGCTTGCGGGCTTCCAGTTGATGGTGGTGTTGAGCTCCTGAAGGCGCTGCTTGGCCGCGGTGCTGCGAATGAACCAGCTGTCGAGCGGGTAGTAGAGCACCGGCTTGTCGGTGCGCCAGCAGTGCGGGTAGCTGTGCACATACTTCTGCACTTTGAAGGCCTTGTTTTCGGTCTTCAGCTGAATGGCAATCTCCTCGTCAACGCTGAGTTTGGGTTCTTGACCGGCGTCGTAGTAGCTGTTTTTCACGTACTTACCGGCGAGCGAACCCGCTTCGGCCACGAATCGGCCCTGAAGGTCGACGAGCGGCACGGGGTTGCCCTCAGAATCGAG
>DMDX01000040.1 GCA_003451355.1 Cryomorphaceae bacterium | reverse complement strand
CTGAGGGCGCCGTGGCGGGCGGGCCCATCACCCGCACCGGAAGCCTTTGGCGCACCGCCGCCTGGGGCTTTGAGGGGCCAGACTTTATCAATCAAGTGGTTGAAATCGAATGGAATGGTGAACCCAAGGCCCTGCTTTTGGAGTGCCTTGAAGTGGAGCGGCGGCTGGGCCGGATCCGCCCCACCGGAGGCCCACGCTATACCAGCCGCCGCATCGACATCGACCTCATACTGACGAATCCCTTTATGACTTTCGCGGACGCAGAACTGGAATTGCCCCACCCCCGGATGCACCAACGCCGCTTTGTGCTGGAGCCACTTGCCGAGTTTTGGTCCGACTGGCAGGCCAACGATTTTGGGCATTCGGTGGCAGATTTGCTCCTTGTGTGTTCCGACCCCAATTCCGTACATTTGTACTCAAATTCAAACGAAAACGACTCATGAAGTACGTAGTTCTTGCCGCTAGCGCCCTGATGCTGGCATCTTGTGGAGTTAAAGATCTTGAAGCCGAAGTCGCTTCGCTCAAAGGCGAATTGACCCAGGTTCAAAAGGACAGCGACGGCGACGGCGTAGCCGATGCCTTCGACCTCGAACC
This sequence comes from Cryomorphaceae bacterium, assembly GCA_003451355.1. GTDB lineage: Bacteria > Bacteroidota > Bacteroidia > Flavobacteriales > Schleiferiaceae > TMED14. The sequence continues at coordinate 2,384 of DMDX01000040.1, read as the reverse complement.
CAATACACCTAAGGGTGCGTTGATCGACGGTTCGGGTCGTGCCCTTGACCTCGACGGAGATGGCGTGCGTCATGAGCTTGATGTGGATCCCTTCAGCCAGCGCGGAGTTCGCGTGGACGCTAGCGGAGCCGAGCTCGATAGCGACGGCGACGGTGTAGCCGATAGTAAGGATAAGGAGCCCAATACTCCAGCGGGATCTTTGGTGAATTTCCAAGGTAAGAAGATTGAAACCACAGGTGGTATTTCTAATTCCGTAGCGAGTGCCTTCATCCCTGAAGTAATCTTCGCCACAAACAGCGTTACCGTGTCTGCTACCGAAGAGGCCAAGCTTGCCGTGGTAGCCAAGATGCTCAAGGCCAACCCCAACCTGCGCCTTCAGATCATCGGCCACGCCGACAAGACCGGTTCTGAGAAGACCAACCTCAAAGTGGGCGAGCGCCGTGCTAAGTCTGTACTTCGCGTGCTGACGACGACATTCAAGCTTCCTGAGTCACGCTTCGAAATCGTGAGCAAGGGCGAGAACGATCCGATCTCAACTAAGAACCAGCACAACCGCCGCGTCGAGTTTGTGGTGATCAAGTAAGAGCGAGCGCGAAGCGCGAGCGAACAGGGCCCGGCCGTTAGGTCGGGCTTTTTTGTTTGGAGAAAAAAAGTAAAATCCGGTTATACCCTAATCGGGCTCGGGCAATAAAAGTAAAATCCGGTTATACCCGAATGGGTTCCGGCAAGGGTGGGACAAGTAACTAGTTATCAGTTACTTGTTACTAGCTACTTGCCTGAGAATTCTTTTTTCCAGCGGTTGAGCAGCATGAGGGCGTCCAACGGGGTGATGGAGTTGGGGTCGAGGCTGTCGAGTTCGGCGCGCCAGGCTTGGGCGGCGGGGTCTTCCCACTGGATGAAGGATAGTTGGGCCGCGGGTGCCCCAGAGTTGTGTTCGGGTATAACCGGATTTTGTTTTTCTTCGAGCACGCGAAGTACGGAGCGGGCGCGTAGGACGACGCTCGGCGGCATGCCGGCCATGCGGGCGACTTCGATTCCGAAGGAGTGCGACGAGCCGCCCTCGGCGAGGGTGCGCAAGAAGAGCATGCGGCCGTCGATTTCTTGGATGCGGACGTGGCGGTTGGCGATTCCGGGAAAGAGGTCAGCGAGCTCGTTGAGTTCGTGGTAGTGGGTCGCGAACAGGACCAGCGGCTTGAAGGGGTGGTCGTGAAGGTATTCGGCGATGGACTGGGCGATGCTGAGGCCGTCGTAGGTGGCGGTTCCGCGCCCAATTTCGTCGAGAAGGACCAGGCTGCGCGCGGTTAGGCCGTTGAGGATGGAGGCGGTTTCGGCCATCTCAACCATAAAGGTGGACTCGCCGGCGGAGAGGTTGTCGCTGGCCCCCACGCGCACAAAGACGCGGTCGAGCAGCGGAAGTTCGGCGCGGTCGGCGGCCACGAAGCTTCCGATCTGGGCCATGACAGCGTGCAGCGCGGTTTGGCGGAGCAGGGCCGATTTACCCGACATGTTGGGGCCGGTGATGATCCAAATGTGCTCGCCCGCGGCGTCCAGGTGCACGTCGTTGGGGATGTACGGCTGATCCTCGGGCAGGCGCTGCTCGATGACGGGATGGCGGCCGGCCTTTACATGCCAGTTGCTCGCAGCTGGTAACTGGTTACTCGTAACTGGTTGCTCGCCGGCGGGCGAAGCCGACGCGAACTGTGGACGGATCCAGCGGTGGCGGCGCGCCAGCGCGGCGAAGTTCAGCAGAACGTCGAGTTCGGCCAGGGCGCGGGCGTTGCGAAGCAGCGCGGGCACGGCCTTTTGGGCGCGTGCGACGAGGTTGGCGAAGAGCTGGGCTTCGAGTCCGGCGATGCGCTCGTCGGCGTGAAGGATGCCCTCTTCTTGCTCCTTGAGCTCGGGGGTGATGTAGCGCTCGGCGTTGACGAGGGTCTGCTTACGGATCCAGTCCGCGGGGACGCGGTCTTTGTGAGAGTTGCGGACCTCGAGGTAGTAGCCAAAGACGTTGTTGAAGTCGAGCTTGAGCGAGGGGATTCCGCTTCGGTCGGATTCGGCCTGAAGGATTCCTTCGAGGACGGACCGGGCATCGCGCTTGAGGGAGCGGTAGCGGTCGAGTTCGGGGTCGACGCCTGGGGCGATGGCTCCGCCTTTGGCTAGCAGGGCGGGGGGCTCGGGCGATAGAGTGCCAAAGATGTCGGCGCACCAGGCTTCGAGGGGGTCGAGGGCGGCCAGCAGGTGCTCGAGGGGTTCGGATCCGTTGAGTTCGGAGGCAAGTTCGTTGATTCGGGCTGCGGCGTGGGCCAAGGCGCGCAGGTCGCGAGGGCCCATGCGGCCCGTAGCGAGCCGCGTGGCCATGCGCTCGAGGTCGGGGAGTTCACCGAGGA
>DMDX01000154.1:2548-2901 GCA_003451355.1 Cryomorphaceae bacterium | reverse complement strand
ACAAATTCGGTGTAGACGCTATCCGTGTCCGGAAGCATTTTGGCGAAGTGGTAGCTCACCTCGACATTGCGGCCCATGTAGCCCATTACGAGTACATACAGAACCCAAAAAATCAGTACCGCCCGGCGGTTTCGACGCAAAAAGCGACCGAGTTTTTCCCACATAGGTGACAAAGGTAGCGCTTAGGATTGCTCGGCCGGGAAGAGAATCGGGCGGCTCGGAACCGCATCTCCCTGCATGGGCGCCAAACTCAAATTGAGCATGTAGCGTCCGTCGGCGCAGTCGGCCGGAACCTGAATCAGTTCGGTAATACTGGCCTCAGGGTGGCGGGCGTCGGATGCGGATTGCGACCC
>DMDX01000154.1:0-2368 GCA_003451355.1 Cryomorphaceae bacterium | reverse complement strand
CCGTGCTCGGCCAACCACGCCATCGCGGCAGGCTCAATGGCCGGTGGGTCTGTCTGCCGCCAGTCGCGCTGGCTCAGATCACCCTCTTGAGTGGCCAAAACCAGTGCCTCGTAATCAAACAGCGCTGCCGGTGAGGCCTTCAGGGACTTAAGCGTGAGAAGCTTAGGAGCCGCGATTCGAACAACCCTCGCGGAGAGCCACGGCGAAATTCCGAGGTCCACCGCATGCCGCGTTTCGCGCACGACATGGCCGAGTGATTCGGTATGAGTTCCGTGGGCGTGGGGGTTGAAGTGCACGTCAAAAAAATTGACGCCGCCGCCTTGGTTCACGTCGCCGACCCAGTCGCCAAGCCGCACGGGCTCACGGCGCGGACCGTCGATGTACCACGCCCGGGGGCGGCCAAATTCGACGAGGATGCTGAGGTCGTACATGCTGCGAAACTAACGGAATCAGGGCTCAAGGCCAAATGCGTCCGACGCAATGGCGTCCGCCCAAAGCCAGCCCTCGCCGTTCAATCGCCAGCCTTGGTCGTCAGCGACCATGAGCCCCTGGCGCACCCACTTAGCCCAAGCTCGGTCGAGGTCGCGCCTCTGGGCTACTGCGCGCGGAAGCCCCTCTGCCCGACGGAGCTGGGTCAGCACCTGCTCGTGAAACCACTCTTGGTCGTTCAAGTCTTCGAGCTCAAACCAATCTTCACCGCTCGCCACGGCAAGCGCACGCTGGTAGACCGAATTGTTGCGCACGTTGGCCCTTCGCTGGCGGTGCCCGTCAAACGAATGGGCTCCGGGGCCCAAGCCCACGTAGGGGTCGCCCTGCCAGTACGAGCTATTGTGCACGGCGCGCCAGCCGGGCTTGGCGTAGTTGCTCACCTCGTAGGCGTCCCAAGCCTGACGGTGCATTTCGGCGCGGAACCACATAAAGTCCTCAGCCGCCCGCTCGTCCCGCGGCGCTTCGGTACGTCCTTTGGCCACGTCGTGGGCCAGAGCCGTGCGCGGCTCAACGGTCAGGGCATAGGCCGAGAGATGCGGTGTTTCCAACTCAAACGCCCTACCCACCTGATCTTGCCATTCCCCGAGGCCGCTGCCGGGCAAACCGTAAATCAAGTCAATGCTCAAATCCTCAAATCCCGCGTCTTGGGCGCGGCGCACGGCGTCGACGGCGTCTTTGCCCCGGTGCGGGCGGCCCATCCAGTCGAGTCGGTCGTCGCGAAAGCTCTGAACCCCAATACTCAGGCGGTTAAAGCCTTCGGATCGCCACAGCGCCACGCGGTCAGGCGTCACGTCTTCGGGGTTGACTTCGAGCGTGCATTCCGCATCAGGCTCAAGCACAATGCGTTGGCGAAGCACAGCGTTTAGTGCGCGGAATTCCGCGTCCGGCAGTACACTCGGGGTTCCGCCGCCCCAGTACAGGGTGCGGGCGGGCGTTTCGTGCGGAATCCGAAGTTCCGCCTCACGCCGCATCGCGGCGACCACCTCGGGAATCTGCTTGAGCAGCGTCGAGAAGTGAAAGTCGCAGTAGCGGCACGCGTGCCGGCAAAACGGAACGTGGACGTAGATGCCCTTGGGGTGCACGGCACTCACGGTAGCGGAAGGGCGAGGCGAAACGTGGTTCCCTGACCGGGGGCCGAATGCAGCACGTCCAGATGGCCACCGTGCCCCTGAACGGCGATGCGCCGCGCCAGACTGAGCCCAAGGCCCCAGCCGCGCTTTTTGGTGGTGAATCCGGGGCGAAAGACCGAACGCCGCACCTTGGCCGTCATGCCTTTGCCGTTGTCGGCCACGTCCACCACCACTTGGTCTCCGACGCGGTGGGCGCGAACCTCGATCCGCCCCTTTTGGTCGGGAAGCGCATCGACGGCGTTGCGAATAAGGTTCTCGAGGACCCAGCCCAGCAGCACGGGCTGGTAGCGCACCTGGGGCAGTGTGGCCGCCACATCGTAGCGCAACTCCACCCCTTTGGGCAGGCGCTTTTGAAGGTAGCTGACACTGTGCTCGACCAACGGGGTGAGGTCGGCCACCTCTCCGGGCTGGTCGGAACCGATTTTTGAGAAGCGGTCGGCGACGGTCTGCAGGCGCTCGAGGTCCTTGCGCACCTCGGCGAGCAGCGGGGTCACGTTGGGCTGGGCCGCGGCCTCGTCCTCGAGTACCGTCAGCCACCCGTAAAGCGCCGACAGCGGAGTGCCAAGTTGGTGGGCGGTTTCGCGGGCCATTCCGGTCCACACTTGGTCTTCTTCGGCCCGGCGGGCGCGGTGAAATCCGTAGTACGAAAGGGACAAGAACAGCGCCATGACACCGAGCAGTACCCGTGGGTACACGCGAAGCTGCCCCAAGGTCGTCGACTCGTACTGGTAGATAAACTGACTCAAACC
>DMDX01000093.1:653-6289 GCA_003451355.1 Cryomorphaceae bacterium | reverse complement strand
GCGAAGCGCAAATTGAGGGTGCCGGTGTTCGCGAATGCGATTGGACCCGCGATCAACGAGCTCACCTCGCCTCCGGCGGGGAGTTTGTGGTTCTGAAACAGGTAGCTGGCCGAGCCCTGCTTACTCGCCACAGTGGTGCGGCGCCAGTAGCTGCTGTCGGCAAACGTGGTGGTCGTCCAGTCGGCGTTCGGAAGCGGATCCTCCATCGTTCCAATGAACCAAGGGCTGTAGGTGGTGCCTGCAGCAGGGCGCACAGTGAGGGCTAAGGGCTTGTTCATCGTGTTGGATCCGTTGCTCGCCTGAATCGTCAAGCTCACCGTGTACTGGCCGGGGTTGGCCATCACCAAACTTGGGTTTTGCGTCGTGGTATGGTGCACGACCTGGTTGTTCACGTCAAGCACGTTCCAATGGTAAATCGGATTGCCGAGGTAGGCGGAGTAGTCCTCAAACGTCAGCGCGTCGCCGGCACACAGCAGGCTGCGGGTCAATTCAAAGTCGGCCACGGGGCTGCAGCTCAATGTTCCAGTAACGCCGGTGGCCAAAAGGTTGGCGGCCGTGGTGAGGTTGCCGCGAAGTACCGGCGAATTCAGTACCGCCTTGGCGCGGGCCTTCTGGTTCAGCGTAAACGTATTCATGCACGCGTCGTTGGTGTAGTCCATGTAGTTCTCAATCATATCTACGAGGTCGGGGCTATCGGTTGAGCATGAGTTTTGAGCCGCGTTGCACCCTGAACTCGCCGAAACCACCGGCGGCGTGTCGGCGCACTGGTCGCCAAATCCGCATCCGTTTTGAAACGTATGGTACAGATTTAAATAGTGGCCCACCTCGTGGGTCAGGGTGCGGTGGCGTGTGCCGGCCGCGGTTCCGACATTGCCCAGGTGGTCGTGGCGAATCACGATTCCGTCCTGCGTTACGGGAATTCCGTTGTACGGAAACGCCGAATAACCCAGCACTATACTGCCGGGGGTGATCCCAGTAAGCTCAATGGTTCGCACCACCCAAATATTGAGGTACTTGGTGTTCGGCCAATTCAGCTCTGACTTGATGGCATTGTTGGCCTTGAGCGAATTCGGGCTCCACTGGCGGTTGATGCCGTTGGTACATTCTCCGTTCGGACCTTTGTTTGCCAGCACAAATTCAACTTCCATGTCCGCGGCCACACCCTTAAAAAGGGCGCGAAGGTTGCCGGTATCGGGGTTCGTGCGGCGCATGTCTTCGTTGAGGATCTGAAGGGCCGACAGAATTTGAGCCTCGCTAATGTTGTCGCCCTGATCGTAGTGCATCACGTGGAACACCACCGGAATCTGGTGCACCACCGACTCAGGCATTCCGAGCTGTTGCACGCGCTGCATTTCGGCTTCGGTTTCGGCGCGGAACGCTTCGCGCTGGGGGTCCCTCGCGACCTCGTGCGCATAGACTTCGTCAGCTGCACAGCGTTGAATCGTTTGACCTTGAGCCGTTAAGCCGAGGAGGAGACCAGAAAGTAGGAGGGCTGAAAAGCGCATAAAACCCAGTATTAGAGGCAAAATTTCGAGTTCGTGAAGATACGCTAGCAAGTTCTGCGCCGAAAAGCTTTGTGCTTCAAAGTATTCTCCGTATCTTCGCAGCCCCAAAAAAGTATAGCATCGTGGATTCGCTCAGCTACAAAACGATATCAGCCACTAAGGCAAACGCAGGTAAAATCTGGGTCGTGGTTGACGCCAAGGGTCTAGCCCTTGGTCGATTGGCCTCGCATGTCGCCTTCCGCCTTCGCGGCAAGCACAAGCCCAACTACACCCCGCACGTGGACTGCGGAGATAACGTAATTGTTATCAATGCAGCCGAAGTGACCCTGTCGGGTAAAAAGATGAACGACAAGCAGTACATCCGTTACACTGGCTATCCCGGTGGCCAGCGGTTCAGTACTCCTGCTGAGGAGCTCGCCAAGCACCCATCGCGCATCGTCGAGAAGGCCGTTCGCGGTATGCTTCCTAAGACGCGCCTCGGAGCAGAACTCTTTCGCAATCTTCACGTCTACGCCGGTACCGAACACGCTCACGAAGCGCAGCAGCCGGTTCAAATCTAATCGTACTATAAGATGTCTACGACCCACGCAATCGGACGCCGCAAGACCTCAGTTGCCCGTGTTTATGTGAAGCCAGGTAAAGGTGAGATCATGATCAACAAGCGCGAGCTGTCGAACTACTTCTCGACCGGCACCCTGCAGTACAAAGTGCGCCAGCCACTGTCGCTGACGGACAATCTCAACAATTTTGACATCACTGTCAACGTAGAAGGCGGTGGCATCACCGGCCAAGCTGAAGCAATTCGCCTCGGCCTGTCGCGCGCCCTCTGCGAAATCAATCCGGAGCTTCGCATCACGCTGAAGCCTGAAGGATTGATGACCCGCGACCCGCGCATGGTAGAACGTAAGAAGTTCGGCCAGAAGAAAGCACGCAAGCGGTTCCAATTCTCGAAGCGTTAATCGCGCAACGAGTATTGGGTTTAGCATCCAAACGGTCAAGATCGCTCTGGCGCTACTTGGCCGTTGCCTTTTTAGCGAACGTAAACCCCCAAGAATCCTATGGCACACACGCCTGAAATTCAGCAGCTCCTCGACGCAGGAGTTCACTTTGGTCACCTGACCCGCAAGTGGAACCCCAACATGGCCCCGTACATCTTTATGGAGCGCAATGGTATCCACATCATTGACCTTCAGAAGACGCAAAAGAAATTGGCCACGGCGGCTGACGCCATGGGCAAGATCGCCGGAAGCGGACGCAAAATCCTTTTTGTTGCGACGAAGAAGCAAGCCAAAGAGATTGTTGCCGACACCGCCAAGGCCCTCAACATGCCCTACATCGTAGAGCGCTGGCCTGGAGGTATGCTCACGAACTTCGTGACCATCCGCAAGGCAATCAAGAAAATGTCAAACATCGACAAGATGAAGACCGACGGAACGTTTGAGACGCTTTCAAAGCGCGAGCGCCTTCAGGTTGACCGTCTGCGTGCCAAGCTCGAGAAAAACTTGGGTTCAATTGCCGACATGAGCCGCCTTCCAGCTGCGTTGTTTGTGGTAGACATCATGCGCGAGCACATCGCCGTTGAAGAAGCCCGCAACCTTGGAATCCCCGTATTCGCTATGGTAGATACCAATAGCAACCCCCACCTCGTGGATTATGTGATTCCTTCAAACGACGATGCTACAAAGTCTATCGCGGTAATTCTAGAGTCGTTATCTGTATCGATCAAGGAGTCGCTGAGCCAGCGCAAGACTGAAAAAGACAAGCCTGGAAGTGAGAAACTTGAAAAGGCTGCTGCCAAAGTCGCTGCAGAATAAGTTTAACATCGGGGCAACAGCCCCGGTTTTTCTTTGTATTTAAATACCAATTATCATGAGCATTACTGCTGCCGATGTAAATAAGCTGCGCCAAATGACCGGCGCAGGCATGATGGACTGCAAAAAGGCCCTCACTGAGGCCAATGGCGATTTCGAAGCTGCCATCGACGTGCTTCGTAAGCAAGGCCAAAAGGTCGCTGCCAAGCGCGCCGACCGTGACGCCACCGAAGGAGCGGTCATCGCGATGACCAACGAGACCAACACCCGCGGGGTGGTTGTTTCGCTGAACTGTGAGACCGACTTCGTTGCGAAGAACGAGGGTTATGTAGACATGGCCAAGAAGATGGCGTCCATCGCAATTGCCAACTTCCCCGCTACCAAAGAGGAACTTCTTGCGCTGAGCTACGAAGGTTCGTTGACGATAGCCGAGAAGCTCATCGAGCAGACCGGTGTCATCGGAGAGAAGATTGAGATTGCCTACTACGAGACCCTCGAGGGTGGAGTGGTTTCTGGATACATCCATGCTGGAAACAAACTTGCAACACTTGCCGCATTGAGCGCTGGTGTTGCCGAGGCGGCGAAGGACGTTGCAATGCAAGTTGCTGCCATGAACCCCGTAGGATTGGACCGCACTTCAGTTCCAAGCGACGTGATTGAGCGCGAACTTGAGGTTGCTCGTGACATGGTACGTCAAGAAGGTAAGCCTGAGGACATGATCGAGAAGATCGCTCAAGGCAAGCTAGGCAAGTTCTACAAAGAGAATACCCTTGTAGAGCAAGACTTCATCAAGGACAGCAAGCAGAGTGTAGCTCAGTACGTGGCTTCAGCTTCTGCGGGTGCTACCGTTACCGGCTTCCGCCGCGTAGGCTTGGGCGTTTAATTCCCATTTGATTTTCACACAGCAAAGGCCGCCCTCGGGCGGCCTTTGTGCTATCTTCGCATCTTAATGAAGTACCGCCGAATCCTCCTCAAACTCAGCGGCGAGGCGCTGATGGGCAGCAAGGCCTACGGGATTGATCCCGAAACCATTAGCCGCTACGCACACGAAATTAAAACAGTTGTCGATGCCGGAGCCCAAGTGGGCATTGTCATCGGCGGCGGAAACATCTTTCGCGGCCTCCAAGGCGCCGAAGGCGGAATGGACCGCGTCCAGGCCGACCACATGGGCATGCTTGCGACCGTAATCAATGGCCTCGCGCTGCAGTCGTCGCTCGAACGCATCGGGGTTCAGACCCGCCTTCAGTCCGCCATCGAGATGGACAAGATTTGTGAACCCTTCATTCGCCGCCGCGCCGTGCGCCACCTTGAAAAGGGCCGTGTGGTCATCTTTTCGGGCGGAACCGGCAATCCCTACTTCACTACCGATACCGGGGCTACGCTGCGCGCCATCGAAATTCAGGCCGAGGTCATCCTCAAGGGCACTCGCGTGGACGGAATCTACACCGCAGACCCCGAGAAGGACGCTACCGCGACCCGCTTTGAGGCCATTAGCTACACCGAAGTCTACGAGCGCGGCCTCAACGTGATGGACCTCACGGCGTTCACGCTGAGCCAAGAGAACGACCTTCCGATTGTGGTCTTTGACATGAACAAGCCAGGTAACCTCTTGCGCGTCGTTCAGGGCGACAAGGTGGGCACCTTGGTTTCTTAATTCCGACAGAATAATGAACGAAGAAGTAAGCTTTCTGATTGAGTCCTTGGCCGACGACATGACCAAGGCGATGACGCACCTCGATAAGGCGCTGCTCAAGATTCGCGCCGGCCGTGCCAACCCAACGATGCTCGAGGGCATTCATATCGAGTACTACGGAAGCCAAGTGAAGCTGCAGCAGGTGAGCAATATTTCGACTCCGGATGCGCGTACGCTGTTTGTACAGCCGTTTGAAAAGAACCTGATTCAAGCGATTGAGAAGGCCATTATGTACGCCAACCTCGGATTCAATCCGATGAACAACGGAGATGCGGTGATCATCAATATTCCGCCACTGACCGAAGACCGCCGTAAAGAGCTCGTGCGCATGGCACGTGCAGAGGGCGAAGAGGCCAAAGTTGCCATTCGCAGCGTACGCCGCGACGGTATGGACGAGGCCAAGCGCATGGAAAAAGACGGCCTCAGCGAGGACCAGCGCAAGGACCTCGAGAACGAGATTCAAACGTTGGTCGACAAGCACATCACGATGATCGATGCGCGTGTGACTGAAAAAGAGGGAGATATCCTCAAGCTCTAAGTATATTAGGCCCAATGGGTAAGAGCATACAAGAAGAGATTCAGCAGCGCAACTGGCACAACGACCAGCAGGTTGCCGTGATCAATATT
>DMDX01000093.1:0-385 GCA_003451355.1 Cryomorphaceae bacterium | reverse complement strand
AGTACAACGTGCTGCGGATTTTGCGCGGAGCCCACCCCGAAGGCCTTGCCATCGGTGTCATTCGCGAGCGCTTACTCGACAAGACGAGTGATGTGTCGCGCCTCGTGGACCGCCTCGTGAAGTTGGGCTTCGTCGAGCGCAAGGGCAGCAAAGAAGACCGCCGCGTGACGCACATTTTTTTGACGCTTCGCGGACTTGAACTGTTGGGTCAAATTCGGTCGGTGGACAAGTTCACCAAAGATGAACTTCCCAAGCGCCTCACGAACGAAGAGGCTCAGCTGTTGAGCGCCTTGCTCGACAAGGTCCGTACGTGATGGATCAGCGCGGTCGTTGACCCGTCGTGGGCCCCGATGGGGCCGTCGCCTTCGAGTTCCGGTAGCACCAC
>DMDX01000139.1:7629-7806 GCA_003451355.1 Cryomorphaceae bacterium | reverse complement strand
GCCGGCAAGCCGGCCGACCAATCCTCAGTCCACGGGCCCCACTGGGCCCAAAGGCCCTGGGCAAGCATCCCAAGGCTCAACGCAATTAACCTGTTCATCATCCGTACTTTTGCGTCAAACCTAAATCCCCCTGCCGCGCTATGCGTTTAGCTCTAGTTGGTGCCACCGGAATGGTCG
>DMDX01000139.1:1627-7354 GCA_003451355.1 Cryomorphaceae bacterium | reverse complement strand
GTTGGTGCCACCGGAATGGTCGGCGAAGTCATGCGAAAAGTCCTTGTGGAACGCAGGTTTCCGGTCACGGAATTTATTCCGGTGGCCTCCGAAAAATCCGCGGGAAGCATTTTACACTGGAACGGAGTCGACTACGTCGTGCGCACCCTCGCTGAGGCCGTGGCGCTGAAGCCCGACCTCGCCATCTTTTCGGCGGGCGGAACCACCTCGCTCGAATGGGCACCTAAGTTCGCTGCAGTGGGCTGCTTTGTGGTCGACAACAGTTCCGCCTGGCGCATGGAGCCTGGAATTCCGCTCGTAGTGCCCGAAATCAATGCCCACGCCCTGACGGCCGAGGCCAAGATCATCGCCAACCCGAACTGCTCGACGATTCAGCTGGTGATGGCCCTCAAGCCGCTGCACGACGTGCACCCCATCCGCACGGTGCGCGTCAGCACCTACCAAAGCGTGACTGGAACCGGCAAGGCGGCCGTGGACCAGCTCGAGAACGAACGCGCAGGCAACTTCGACGGCCCGATGGCCTACGCCTACCCGATTGATAAGAACTGCATTCCGCACTGCGACGTGTTTCTCGAGAACGGGTATACCAAAGAGGAGATGAAGCTGCACCACGAGACCAAAAAAATCCTCGGCGACGATTCGGTCGGGGTGAGTGCGACGGCGGTTCGGGTTCCGGTTCAGGGCGGACACTCTGAGTCGGTACTCGTGACCTTTCGCGACGCACGTCCATCGCTCGACACGGTGCGCCAGCTCTTGGTAGCGATGCCCGGAGTGGTGGTTCAGGACGACCCCGCCGCCAAGGACTACCCCATGCCCCGCTTTGCCGAGGGCCGCGACGAAGTTTTTGTGGGCCGAATCCGCGAAGACGTAGTCTGCGACCGCTCGATTCACCTGTGGATTGTGGCCGACAACCTGCGCAAGGGGGCCGCAACGAACGCCGTACAAATCGCCGAACACCTAATTTCGGCCGGATTTTTGCGGTAGACGGCGCCACAGCTGCTGCGGGCGACCGCAGGTTCCGCGCCCCACACCGCACCCCACTAAACCTTTGACCCAAGCCACCGTCTGATGAATATGTTCCTTCGAATCCTCGCCCTCTGGGTCACCCTCGCTGCGACGCCCCTGCTCGCGCAAACCCTTATTGTGGGCCAGGTGGTCGATGGCGAAGAACCGATTACGAGCGCCACCGTGCGGGTGATGGGGGCCGACGGAACAATCAGCCAGACGGTGACCGACGCGCAGGGCAACTTTCAGCTCAATGTGCCCAATGGCAGCTACCGACTCGTGGCGCGTCCGCTAGGGTACCAGCCCGTGATGCGCCCGATTGAGGCCAAGGGAACCCCAATCAAACTAGGCATTTTAAAGGCCATCGCAAGTACTACCGAACTCGAAGAAGCCAAGGTCGAAGGCCAAGCCGCACGCGCTCTGTTTGGCATGGACCGCAAAGTCTACGACGTGGCATCGGACCTCAACGTTCAGGGCGGAACGGGCACCGACGTGCTTCGCCAAGTTCCCAACGTCTCGCTCGACATGGACGGCAACGTGCAGCTGCGCGGCGACGAAAACGTCACCATCCTCATTGACGGCCGACCCGCCTCGCTGCTCGGGTTTAGCGGAACCAACGCCTTTGACCGACTCCCCGCCGGAAGCGTGCAGCGCGTCGAAGTCATCACCAACCCGGGCGCACAGTTTGACGCCCAAGGTTCAGGTGGCGTCATTAACATCGTGACCAAAAAGAACCGCGAACTCCCCCTCAACGGCAACGTGATTGCAGGGGTCGGAACCAACCGCAAGTACAACGCCTCCACCAGCATTTCGGTCCCCGTAGGCAAGGTGCGCTTGTTCACCAGCCTCGCGTGGGACGACCGCTGGATGTATTCGGGCGGAACCATCGAGCGCATTTTTGACTTTCCGGATTCCGCCTACCGCCAAGACCACCTGATGTGGGGCGACAACCACAGTGTGGGGCTGAACGGCCGACTGGGCATGGACCTTCCGCTCGGCAAGAAGTGGACCGCCAACCTCTCGGTGGGACGCAACCAAGAAACCCGCGAAGAGTGGGACAGCACCGACTTCGCCAACTCGTCGGGCAGCTTTGAGACCAAGGCCGTGCAGGGCGCCGTGGGCACCCGAGCCAACGCCAATTCTGATGTGGCCCTGCGCCTCGAGCGCCAGTTCAAAAAGGACGGCGAAAAGTGGACATTTGACCTCAACTACTCAGATCGCTGGCGGGATGAGGCGACCAACAACTTCTTTGATGCCGACAGCAACTACCCCAAGGTGCTCACCTACGGCGGAGTGTACGTGCAGCGGTTCGAAGAATTCGAGACCACCCGAAACCTCAACCTACAGACCGACGCCGAGCAAATCATCAACAGCAAGAGCAAGGTCACGTTTGGCGGACGCAGCACCTACTTCGCCCGTGTCAGCGACCGCGACGCCAGCTACCTCGAGACTCCGCTCAACAGCAGCTTTGTCGAAGACACCCTGCGGACCCAATTTGTCGACCAGTGGCAGTGGGTACACGCCCTGTACGCCACCTACGGATATGTGTTCAATTCGAAGTGGAAGGCCCAGGCCGGAATGCGCTACGAAGTCGCCAACTTGAGCTTCATCCTCAAGTCCGGAAGCCAGCTGGACTTCACCTACCCCGGGTACTTTCCCAGCGTATTCTTGACCTACAGCCCCAAGAAGGGAACCGATTTTCAGGCCAGCTACGCGATGCGCGTCAACCGCCCCGGCGAGCAGCAGCTCAACCCCTTGATCGACTACTCGAATCCCCAATCCTTTCGCAAAGGGAATCCGCTCCTCATGCCCGAATACACCCACGCCTTTGAGCTCAGCGCAGCCAAGTACGCCAAGTGGGGCTCAGCGACGCTTTCAGGTTACTTGAAGCACACGACCAACATGTTTTCGCGCTTTCTCGAGGTCGATAATAGCGGATTCGTCACCGTGACGTGGGAGAACTTCGATACCCGCGACCGCTTCGGCCTTAGCGGCAACACCATGGCCCGATTCGGCAAGAAGCTCAGCCTTCAGGCCTCGGGCGACGCATTTTGGTCCATCATCAATTCGTCCACTTTGCAAGGCGGCCTCATTCAATCCGGATTTGGTTGGCAAGGGCGCGCGAACGCGATGTACAATCCTACCCCGGCACATCAGTTTCAGTTGACGTTCAACCAGTGGGGCGCAGGGCCAACCGGCCAGGGCTACTTCAAGGGCATACAGTTTTTTGACTTAGGATACAAGTATGAGGTCATCAAAAACAAACTCAATGTAACCGTGCGATTGAGCGACGTGTTCAAGCAGCGCCGCTTTCAGATCGAACAGAAACCACCCTTTACGCAAATCTACTTCATGCGCTACCGTGAGAGCCGCATCGGATACGTCACCCTGCAGTACAACTTCGGCAAGCCCGACCGCAACCAAGCCCGAGGTAGTCGTGGCGGACGCGGAATGGGTGGCGGAATGGACGGCGGCGGCGGAGACGACATGGGAATGTAAACCCTTTGGCCCGGCATGCGTTACCTAAGTATGCGCCGACTCCTTCAACTCTGTGCCCTTGGTGTGCTGAGCACCTTGTCGGCCTGTGCCCAACCCTCTAAAAATTCTGCACCCGTGTCGTTAATGCCCGCTGCCCCTGCCCAACCCGGAAACGAAACCCTCATTCTCGCCTCAGGCTGCTTTTGGGGAACAGAGTACTTTCTCAAGCGCATCGACGGCGTCGTCGCTACCACCGTGGGCTACACCGGCGGTCACGTCGAAAACCCCTCGTACCAGGAGGTCTGCACCAAAAAAACCGGCCACTACGAGGCCTGCCTTGTCGAGTACGATCCAGCGCGCACCACGGCCGAAACCGTGCTCCGCATGTTTTTTGAAACGCACGACCCAACGCAGCGCAACGGGCAAGGCCCCGACCTCGGGCCCCAGTACCGCAGTGCCGTATTCTACCAATCAGAAGCCCAGCGCGAACTCACCGCGTCCCTCATCGAGCAGCTCCGTGCCAAGGGCTACGACGTGGCCACTGAACTGCTTCCGGCAGCCCCCTTCTACTCTGCCGAGGGCTACCACCAGGACTACTACGACGTCAAAGGCGGAACCCCTTACTGCCACGGGTACCGGAAACTCTTTTAGCTTCTGGTTTCTAGCCGCCATCTGGGGATAACCTGTTCATAACTCCCATTGATAAGTCGCGGCCCGCTTGGGCTTGCGCACTAAATTCGTGAATCATGGCCTCGCTCAACTACAGCCTCAACCTACACCTCGCCTTTCTTCTGTTTCAAGAAGATAGCCTTTCGGTGCATGGCCTGGGCACCTTCAGTGTGCGCCGCTACGGAGCCGAAATTCAGCTTCCCGCCGGTCTAATTCTGCCGCCAGCACGCCGCGTGAGCTTTAGCCCCCAAGCAGAATTCACCTCTCCAAGCCTCGTCGCACACCTTCAGCAGATTGAAGGACTCGATGAGGCGGGCGTAGCCGAGGCTATCGCTACTGCAACTGCTGAATACCGCCGCTTCCTTGACCGGGGCGACCGCCTTGTGCTTCAAGGAATCGGCAGCCTGCGCCACATCGAGTCGCAGTGGACCTTCAAAGCCAGCCTCGAAGCCAACTTCTTGTCGAGCTCGTTCGGCCTTCCCATGTTTCGCATGGACCTGGCCACGTCGGAGTCCATTGCACCGTCAACCCGCACGAATGTCGACGCCCCTCGAGTTCGCTCATGGCAAGCCGCCGCAATCGTTGCAGGCGCCCTGGGTCTTGCCGCAATTGGCGGAACCAAAGACAACGTGCGCACCACCGTCCAGCAAGCCAACATAGATTGGAACGCTTCAGACTGGTTTCAATCCCAAAAATCAACCCTGATTCGTACCTGGGATTCGTGGACCGCGTCCGTCGAAGAATTCGTGACGCCCGTCAACGAACCCGTTCGCGAAGAGGCGACCCTACCCGCTGGCCAACCAGCTGAAGTACTAGCAAGTGAAGCCGACAGCGAGCCAGCAGCTAAAGAGCTAGCAGCCAGCAAGCCAGCAGCTAAAGCGCCAGTAGCCAGCAAGCCAGCAGCTAATGGAGCCAGCCTCGCCAAAAAGGCCAACGAGCCAATCTCAGCCAACCTTGCCAAAGAGGCCAATCTCAGTAAATCCCAGCGAAAAGGCCAATACGCCCTAATCGTCGGCGCCTTTGCCGAAGATGCCAACGCAGAACGCCTCGCGAACAATCTGAAGAAGTCTGGATATCCAGCCGAGGTGCTGGACGCCAAAGTCGGCCTGAAGAAGGTGGCGCTGCGTACCTTTGCCAGCGAAGACGCCGCCCGCAAGGCAAAAGCTCAGCTCAAGCGGGATTTTCCGGCGATCTGGATTTACCACGAATGAAACCAAAGCATCCCTCGGAATCCCTTACGGTGATGACCGAGATTGTTCTTCCGAACGACACAAACAACCTCAACAATTTGTTTGGGGGCCAACTTTTGAGTTGGATGGACCGATGCGCCGCAATTTCGGCCCACCGCCACTGCCGCCGTACGGTGGTTACGGCTTCGGTGAATAATGTTTCGTTCAATGAGGCGATTCCGCAAGGGGCCATTGTGACCTTAGAGTCCAAGGTTTCGCGCGCGTTCAGCAGCTCGATGGAAGTCTGGGTTGACGTGCACATGGAGGACCAGCGCGGCACCGGAAAGCGGACCAAGTGCAACGAGGCCATCTACACGTTTGTAGCGGTGGACGACTTGGGACGGCC
>DMDX01000139.1:1025-1345 GCA_003451355.1 Cryomorphaceae bacterium | reverse complement strand
CTGATTTTATCGGGAAAAATGAAGCCCGAGGACGCCCACGAGCTCAAAGCGCTGTTTTTACCAAAAGACGCTGACCAGGCCTGAGGCAAGCAGCGAGGGCCCAAGCAGGATGCGCATCCAGTACTTGGGCAAATAATCTTGAAGATTGACGAGTTGGGGCGCCGCAAAAACGGCGAGTAGCCCACTGGTCGCTGCATCGGGGTGGGCGATGCGCCACATGATGGCCACGAGGATTCCGGACCACGATAAGTACAGACCCTGGCGCTTCGAGCGCTTGGCCGAAACCGCGGCCCGCACCGTTTGCGGAATGGCGACGACCA
>DMDX01000139.1:0-786 GCA_003451355.1 Cryomorphaceae bacterium | reverse complement strand
CGAAACCAGCAAAAAGTAGCTGAAGCGTACGTTCCACAAGAGCAAGATTCCGGTGACAAAGCCAAGGTTGATGCGGCGCGCCAAGGCGCTGCGCTGGTCAAATGCCATTTCATAGGCCAAGGCCATCCATGCTGCAGCCGCGAGCGAACCGCCCAAGGTGTACCACTGGATACCTTGACGGCTTCCGCTCAGAGCCACTGCGGCGGTGAACCACAGCCAACCAAACAGGTAGTTTTGCTTGAGGTAGCGGCTCCGGTAGACGAGAATGAAGTTGACAAACCAGGCTCCGACACCTGTGGCGAGCGCCAAAAGCAGTGTATGCGGGGCGCCTAAGAGGGTGTTGATTCCAAAACTGATTCCAGCAACGACCAAAACGAGCACGAGTGCGACTCCGGGGTGGGCATTGCGAAAGAGAAGTGTGGGCATTTGGTCAGGCTGGGTTACCTTTGGGCATCTCAAAAGTACATTGCTATGCCACTGCGCACCTTTTTTGAAGCTACCGGCGACCTGTTTGAAATGACATTCATGGCTATGCCTTGGATCGGCCCTTCCGCGAACGTGGTATTTTGGTCAATCATTGCAGGCGGAATCCTTTACTGGCTTCGCGAAATGAGCAAGCACGAGAAGCAGCAGGGCTAATCCCCACTACTTCTTAGCGTCCAAGGGCCAGCCGTAGATCGTTCCGATGTCGCGGCGGATTTGCTTTCCTTCAAACTGAATTTGATCTACGCGGGCATATGCTCGCGTTTTTGCTTCCTCGGCATCTGCACCTAATCCCGTGATGGC
>DMDX01000169.1:6051-17179 GCA_003451355.1 Cryomorphaceae bacterium | reverse complement strand
ATGCGGCGAAGGGACCGAACGAGTTCCGCCCCGAGGACATCGCCCGAGGCCTCACCCGCCAAAATAAAAATGCGCTTCACAACCATTCCCAACGCCAGTAGATGGCAGTTATGATGTAGAAAAGGCTAATGAGCACGATGTTCAATGCCATGCGGTAGCGCTTCAAACTCAAGGCCAAGGTGAGGTACACGCCCTCGAGAATCACCGAAATGGCCAGCACCCGATTGAGCAGATAGGCCCAGAGGTCGCTGTCGAGCTCGGCCACGGGCGGCAATCCAGGATACGTAGCCAGCAGGTAGGACCACGCAAACCACGGAGTTCCCGCGGCCACGAGCAGGCCCATGTAGGCTTCGAGGCGTTCGCGACGCGGACCCGGACTCATCGCTGGTCGAGGCGGCGGTGCAGGTTCGACAGGGCGTGGTGGGCAGTAAGGTCAAACTGGGTCGGAACCACACTGACAAAGCCATGGTCCAGCGCCCAGATGTCGGTATCCTCGGCTCCGTCGGGGTTGTGGTAGTCGCCGCGCATCCAGTAGTAGGGCTTGCCGTAGGGGTCGATGCGCTCCTCAAAGGCCTCCTTCCAAAATCCGAGTGCCTGGCGCGCCACGCGCACCCCAGCATACGGAGCCTTATCGGCGTTGGGAAAATTGACGTTGAGGCAGACTCCCTCGGGAAGCCCATGGGTCAGCGCATCCTGAGCAATCTGCTTGAGGTAGGGCTCAACGGGGCGAAAGTCGGCGTCCCATTTGTAGTCCAGCAGGCTGAATCCAATGCTGGGCACTCCTTGCATGGCGCCTTCGACGGCGGCGGACATGGTTCCGCTGTAAATCACGTTGACGCTGGCGTTGCTGCCGTGGTTGACGCCGCTCACGATGAGGTCGGGCTTGCGGTCCTTGAGCACCTCGTGCACGGCCAACTTGACGCAGTCCACGGGGGTTCCGCTGCAGGCGTACTCGGTTTGCGGACCGGCATCGATGCTCATCGGCTTCAGCCGGAGTGAGTCGTGCAGGGTGATCGCATGCCCCATTCCGCTCTGCGGACTGTCGGGCGCCACGACCACCACGTCTCCTAACTGGTTCATTGCGTGGATCAAAGTGCGGATTCCGGGCGCCGTAATGCCGTCGTCGTTGGTCACTAAAATGAGGGGTGCTGCCATAGGTGCAAAATAAGGTGTCAGGCCTTGCGCCGGAAGGCACAAGATTTGTACTTTTCCACCCACTTATCGACCAAACCGCAATGATTATTATCCTCCTCCTTTTTATGGTTTTGGGCTTCGCCGTGCAGGCCCGCTTGAAGAACCGCTTCAAAAAGTACTCTGAGAGCTACCTCTCTAGTGGCTTGTCGGGAGCCGAAGTGGCCCGCCGCATGCTCGACTTTTACGGGCTGCACAGTGTCCAAATCGTCAGCGTACCTGGCAAACTGTCTGACCACTACAATCCTGCCAACAAAACGGTCAATCTGTCACCTGAGGTCTACGAAGGCCGCAACGTTTCAGCCGCCGCCGTCGCCGCCCACGAGTGCGGACACGCCGTGCAGCACGCTACCGCCTACACCTGGTTGACCATGCGCAGCAAGATGGTTCCCGTCGTAAACATGAGTGGTCAAATCATGAACATGGTGTTCTTGTTCTCAATCTTTGGAATGAGTATTCTGGGCCTCGGCTGGGATCAAGCCCTCATCGTGCTCATCGTGGCCCAAACGGTGCTCGCGACGTTTGCCGTAGTCACCTTGCCCGTCGAGTACGACGCCTCGCGCCGTGCGCTCGTGTGGCTTCAGGGTGCCGGAATCACCGACGCCAGCAACCACCATCAAGCCGAAGACGCCCTCAAGTGGGCTGCCCGCACCTACCTCGTGGCTGCCGCCGCTGCCGTAACCCAGCTGCTGTACTACATCATGCTGTACATGGGCCGCCGCGACTAACATGACGCTTCGCCCCTACCGCCCCTCAGACGCCGAATCTATTTTGGCGATTTACGGGCCTGTGGTGGCGCAGTCCTCAGCGACCTTCGAGACCGAAGTTCCCTCGCTGCACGACTTTTCGGAACGCCTGGCGCACATCGCCGGGCGTTTCCCGTTTTGGGTGGCCGTGGATCCTGACGGTTCGGTTCTGGGCTATGCCTACGGAACCACCCACCGCGAGCGCATTGCCTACCAGTGGGCCGTCGAAACCAGCGTGTACGTTGCCCCCGAAGCCCACCGCCAGGGAGTCGGCCGCGCGCTCTACGCTGCCCTCTTGCCTTCGCTGGCTGAGCGCGGATTCGTCTGGGCCTACGGAGTCATCACACTCCCCAACGACTCGAGCGTCGCGCTGCACTCTGCCTGCGGGTACCAGTCCTTCGCCACCTACTTGGCGGCCGGTCAAAAGTTTGGCCAGTGGTGCGACGTGCACTGGATGCGCTACGCGCTGAATGAGGCACGACCGGGGATGGCGGAACCGAGGTTCCAAGAACTTCAGTAGTGGTAGCGGGCTTGTAGGATGACCACTTGGTCGCCGTCAACGCGGTACACTAAACGGTGTTCTGCCGTAATACGTCGCGACCAGCATCCCTTAAAGTCATGCTTAAGCGCTTCCGGCTTTCCGGATCCGTGAAATGGCGTTCGCTGAACTTCGTTCAGTAAATAATTCACTCGTTTTAAAACGGCTTTGTCCGACGCGACCCAGTGTTGGTAATCTTCCCAGGCGCGCGGAACAAAGACCAACTTCACGGCTCGATTAAATCGTGGCTTTGGTACTCTTGGGAGTCTGCTTGGCGAACTGCATCGCGAAGACGCGACGCATTTGCAGCACTCGAGGTGAGCCACTGCGTGGCGTCAAGCATATTGAATTGGTCAAGCGACATGACCACTACGCCTTTGCGGCGTCCGCGGTTGACCACAATGATTTCACCCTCGTCGACCACTTGGTCTACGTAGGCCTTGAGTTCTCGGCGAAGGTCGGTAAGGGTGGTTGAAATCATTTTCGTACAGAATTCTGTACTAAATTAAGCAAAAATCTTGCCCGGATTCAGAATATTCTTGGGGTCGAGCAAGGATTTGATTCCGCGCTGAAGGTCGAGTGCCGCGGGCGCGAAGGCCAAGTCCATGAAGCCCTTTTGCACCAGGCCGATGCCGTGCTCGCCCGAAATGGTTCCGCCCATGGCGCGCACCTCGGTGAAGAGCTGGCGAATGCCCTGCTGCAGGCGGTCGCCGTGCCAGTCCGCGTCGCTCATGCCGCCTTTGACGATGTTGACGTGCAGGTTTCCGTCGCCCGCGTGGCCGTAGCACACGGACTCAAACCCGTACTCGCCACCGATGCGCTTGACTGCGCGCAGCAGGTCGGGCAGCTTGGCCCGCGGAACCACCGTGTCTTCCTCTTTATAAATACTATGCTTTTTAACAGCCTCGCCCACACGGCGGCGCAGCTTCCAGAGTGCGTCGCGCTCCGCTTGGGTTTGGGCAAACAGTACCTCGAGGGCGCCGGCCTCTTCGGCCACGGCGGCCAGCTGCTCGGCCTCGCGGAGCACAGCCTCTTCGTCGGTTCCGTCAACTTCCATCAGTAAATGGGCCTCGATACCCGGCCCGGTCGGAATCGACACGCCGTCCACATACCGCAGCGTCCAGTCGATCGCGTCGCGTTCCATGAATTCGAGTCCGCTGGGGGTGATTCCGGCCTGAAAAATGCGCGCCACGGCCGCACAGGCAACCTCGGCGGAGGCAAACGGGGCCAGCATCGTAAAATGGTGGCGGGGGTACGGAATCAGGCGCACCACAATCTTGGTGATCACTCCCAACGTGCCTTCAGAGCCTACCATGAGCTGGGTCAAGTTGTAGCCAGTGCTGTTTTTGAGGGTGTTGGCTCCGGTCCAGATCACCTCACCGGTGGGCAGAACCACCTCAAGGTTGAGGATGTAGGCTGACGTAACGCCGTACTTCACGGCCTTCGGGCCGCCCGCGTTGTAGGCGACGTTACCGCCCATCGTACTGCTACCCCACGACGAGGGGTCGGGCGGATAAAAGAGCCCTTTCTCGCGGCAGGCCTCGTGAAAGACTTGGTTGACCACGCCAGGTTCCACCACCGCCTGAAAGTTGGCGGAATCGATTTCAAGGATGCGGTTGAAGCGTTCCATGCTCAGCGAGATTCCGCCGTGGACGGGAATGGCGCCGCCGCTCAAGCCTGTGCGCGCCGCGGCCGGAGTCACCGGAACCTCGTGCTCGTTGGCCCAGCGCAGCACCGCGGCCACTTCTTCGGGCGTCCCAGGGCGCAGCACTACATCGGGGAGCACGCGCAGGTCTTCGGTTTCGTCGTGCGAAAAATCAGAACGGCGTTCCGCGTCAATTGATACGTGTTCGGCCCCGAGCAGGGCAGTTAATTCTTCGAGTGATTTTCGCGTAACTTCGGCCATCTTGATCCCTAACGATTTGCACCAAATGTACCGCAGTATCCGCTTGGTGGCCGCACTCGTGCTGAGTTCCGCTGCCCTGATTGCCCAACGCCCTGTGGCGATGTCTGACCTCTACGAGTCCCGTGTATTCAATGCCCGCGGAATCCAAGGATTTCGTTCGCTCGAAGACGGCAAGCACTTCAGCCGTCAAACCGCCCAAGGAATTGAGCGCTACAGTTTTGCCACGGGTGCCGCAGTGGACGTGATGGTTTCAAAGGCGGATCTAAGCGTGAATGGGGCCCCATTGAGCTTTAGCAGCTACGAATTCGCCCCCAGCGAGCGCTACGTGATTCTCGAGACCGACATCGAACCCATTTACCGCCACTCGTACACGGCCAAGGTTTACGTATTTGATCGTCAGACCAAAAATCTCGCGCAGGTCTACGGCAAGCCGATTCAAAACCCCGTGCTGTCGCCCGACGGAACCCAGCTCGCCTTTGTGTTTGAGCGCAACATTTACGTACAAAACTTGGCTACGGCTGCGGTGAAGCAGGTCACGACCGACGGAGAAGACAACGCCATCCTCAACGGAGCCCCCGACTGGGTCTACGAAGAGGAATTTGGCTTTCACGTCGCCTTGGCATGGAGCCCCGACAGCAAGTCCCTCGCATACTTGCGCTTTGACGAGCGTGCGGTTCCGACGTTCAGCATGGACCTGTACGGAAGCGATACCTACCCCAAGCCCTACGTATTTAAGTACCCTAAGGCCGGCGAGGTGAATTCCGTGGTCAGTTTGCATGTGTGGAACGGTTCCGCCACCGTAACGGCAAGTGAGGGATTGAAGTACGAATACATTCCGCGCATGGCTTGGAGCCCCAAAGGCGAGCTGTTTTTTGCAACGCTGAACCGCCACCAGGACTCGATGCAGGTGATGACCTACCGCGCTGGCGCCACCGCCCGACGCTTTTTGCTCGAAACCGACGCAGCCTATGTAGAATCTGAGCGCGAATTCAGCTTTTTAAAAGACGGACGCCTCGTATGGGCCAGCGAGCGCAGCGGATTCACGCACTACTACCTCTACAGCGCCGACGGAAGCAAATCCACCCCCATCACCAGTGGAACCTACGACGTCACCACCTTCTACGGGGTCGACGAAGTCCGTGGCGAAGCCTACTACCAAGCCGCTTCGCGCAGCGCCAGCCAGCGCGAGGTGTTCCGCACCAAGCTCAAAGGCGGAAAGCCCACAGCGATTGCCGCCACGGCTCCGTCCAACGACGCCTCGTTTTCGTCCACCTTTGACTACTATGTGCTGACGGCTCAAGACGGCAACAGTCCCGCCAGCTACACCCTGTACGACCGAAGCGGCAAGCAGGTGCGCGTGCTCGAAGACAACGCCGAATTGCGCAAAAACCTCGGCGAATTCGCCCTTTCGCCCAAGACCTTTTTCACGCTTGAAGCGGCCAATGGCCAAAAGCTTCCGGCATGGGAGATTCGCCCGTTAAACTTTGACGCCAGCAAAAAATACCCCGTACTCATGTTTGTGTACGGCGGTCCGGGAAGCCAGCAAGTCACCCAGCGCTGGGGTGGCCGCGACTACTTCTGGTACCAGCACTTGGCGGCACAAGGCTACTGGATCGTGTGCGTAGACAACCGCGGAACCGGTGCCCAAGGCCGCGACTTCAAAAAAGTCACCTACCTGCAGCTCGGCAAGTATGAGGTTGAAGACCAAATCGCCGCCGCGCAATCCCTTGCGAAGCACCCCAACGTCGATGCCGGCCGCATCGGAATCTGGGGCTGGTCCTACGGTGGATTCATGGCGTCGAACTGCTTGATGCAAGGATCCGAAGTATTTAAAGCCGCCATCGCCGTCGCCCCGGTGACCAACTGGCGTTTTTACGACAACATCTACACCGAGCGCTACATGCGCACTCCCGCCGAGAACTCGACGAACTACGACATCAATTCGCCCCTGGCCCACGCCGCAAAACTCAAGGGCAACCTCTTGCTGGTCCACGGAACCGGCGACGACAACGTGCACGTTCAGAATTCTATGCGCCTCGCCGAAGAGCTCATTCAGGCCAACAAGCAGTTCGACTACATGGTCTACCCCGACAAGAACCACGGTATTTACGGCGGTGCCACGCGCTACCAGTTGTTCACCAAAATGACCAACTTCCTGCTCGAAAACCTATAGCAGCTATTGGCTAACCGCCGCTGGCGCTTAACTTTCACCCCCAACGCGAACGATAAACACCCTAACTATGGCTTCTACCGAAAAAATGTCGCACCCCCGCGGGCTTTACACCCTCTTCTTTACCGAGATGTGGGAACGCTTCAGCTACTACGGAATGCGCGCCCTCTTGGTGCTCTACCTCACCACTGAATACGCACGTGGCGGATTCGGAATGGACCGTGCCTCGGCCCTCGAGATCTACGGCATCTTCACCGGACTGGTGTACCTGACCCCCATCATCGGCGGAGCCCTCGCAGACCGCATCCTCGGCCAGCGCCGCGCTATCTACATCGGTGGATTCCTCATGGCCTTTGGCCAATTTGCGTTGGCAGGTTCGCACGCCTTTGCCGCCGACGAAGTCCTGCGCCAATGGATGTTCCACATGGGCCTTGGCCTCTTGATCGTGGGCAACGGATTCTTTAAACCGAATATTTCGACCATCGTCGGTGCGCTGTACACGGACAACGATCCGCGCAAAGATTCCGCGTTCACCATTTTTTACATGGGCATCAACCTTGGTGCGTTCTTGTCTCCGATCATTTGCGGAACCCTCGGTGAGCAAGTGGGCTGGATGTGGGGCTTCGGAAGCGCCGGTGTCGGAATGCTCTTGGCCACCGTATGGCTCTACGTTGAGGAGCCCAAGCTCGAAGGGCGCGGAATGCCTCCCGGCCGCGAAGGCGTTCGCCTCGGAGCTGCCGACTTCGGAACCATCGCCGCGTACGTCGCCGGTGGCGTTGCTACCGTCTACGGATTTTTGGCCCTTCAGGACGCCATTTCTGAGGACGCTATGTCGCTCGCCCTTAAGGTAGTTGGCGCCATCGCCGTCCTGGGCATCGCCTACATCATCTACAACGGAACCTCTGGTGGCGAGCAATGGAGCCGCGTCGGAGCCATTCTTATCTTCTCAATCGCCAACATCTTCTTTTGGAGCGGATTTGAGCAAGCCGGCGGAACCTTCAACCTCTTCGCCGCTGAGGAAACCAACCGCGTAGTCTTTGGCTACGAGATCGCCGCCTCGCTCTTTCAGAGTGTGAACGCCCTGGCCATCTTCATTTTTGCCCCCATGTTTGCCGCTTTGTGGGTGAACCTTGCCACCCGCAACATGAACCCGTCAACACCTGCCAAGTTTGGGCTCGGGCTCACGCTGCTGGCCCTTGGATTTGTGGTGATGTCCTTTGCGAGCTTTGCCGCTGAAGGCGAAGGCCTGATCAGTCCCATGTGGCTGATCGGCGTGTACGTGCTTCACACGTTTGGCGAGCTGTGCATTTCGCCGATTGGACTCTCCATGGTTACCAAGCTGGCTCCGCCCAAAATCGTCAGCATCATGATGGGCTTGTGGTTTGCCTCGATGGCCCTCGCCAACTACTTGGCCGGAATCATGGAGAGCCTTCTGCACTCCATCGCGCCCGACATGAACTTGTTTGTGTTCTTGACCATCACGGCCGCTGTGGGTGCCGCACTGCTCTTCGCCCTGACGCCCCTGCTTCGCAAGCTTATGCGCGGAATCCACTAATCCACAGCGTACCCCGCATAAAAAAGGCCCCGCTTGGGGCCTTTTCTTTTGGACGTAGGTCCGTTAGAAGTACACAATGTCGTAGCCCTTGAGCGTCAGTGTCTGGTACTTCTTTTCGTCAAACATGTAGAGGCGCGAAGGGCGTTTGGCCTTGGTGCTTGAACGCACGCTATTGCCTGTTTCGATGAGCAGCTGGCTCTTGAGGACCTTGCGGCGAAAGTTGCGCTTGTCGAACTTCTTGCCCAGCGCACATTCGTACAAGCGTTGAATCTCATTGAGCGTGAATTCACGCGGAAGCAGTGTGAACCCCACCGGGCGACGCTTCACGCGACGCTTGAATCGTTCGCGGGCATAGATAAGAACCTCGTCGTGATCGTAGGCCAACGATGGCACATCTGGAACCGAAACCCATGAATATCCGCGATCAATGAGATTCGATTTTAACTCTTCACTGAGGCGAACTAGACAGTAGTAGGCAATATTGACCACACGACCAGATGGATTGCGGTACGGATTTGCGAATGAATTCAACTGTTCAAGTGGCCAATCGTCCCGTCCCGTAAGTTCACGAAGTAGATTTTTCGCGACGCTTTCAGGGGCTTCAGTTGGCATGATCACTGCACTGGGCAAAATAGATGCCCCCTCATAGGGTTCGCCGACTTTTGAAGCTAACAGCGTAACCAAATGGTCGTTATCGAACCCAAATACCACAATGGACGTAGCAAGGGCTACGTTAAAATCAGAAGGGTTAAAGTCAATTCGCAAACTCATTAACCTAAAGGTAGCACTTTAGCGTTGATAAGTGTATCTAATTACACAAATATAACATCGACTTAAAAAGACAAGCGCGGCTCCTTACGGAACCGCGCTCAGCGGGCACATTCGGTGGAGAGTGTGGAATCCCCGCACATCCCGTAGGATGGTCTGTGCTTGATGTGCTCACCAAAAGCCTGACTCTGGTGCACCAAGCAGTGAAACGTTTCGCTCAAGCATCATCCTCTCGGCAGAGGCTGCTGAACCTCTATTCCAAGGTTCTGCGAGCGAACGTTCATCCCAACCAAACCGTACTAGCCGGTTCGCAGCTCACTCTGCGACGTGCACTAGGTTGAACCTAGACACGCAAGTTGAGCAACCTAAGGGGAGAAATCTCCCACGCCAAGCGGCGCTTTAGATTGGCCGAAGGGCACTACCCTCCATTGGATCAACTCTCGGCGTTCCGACCGTCGTCGGACGAAAGTGACCTACTGAGGTAAATGTTATGGGGTACCAAGCAAGGCCTTCCCAATTTGATGTGCGAAAACGACACCCATCTACCTCAACGCAAGCATCTTAACAAATTGTTAGGGTGCCCGGCGCAGCCATCTGTAGCAACGACTTTGCCTTTAGCGCTTTATGAAATTAGAAATTTATTTTAAAAAAACAACTGTTGTGAATAAGTATTAATTTATTGCTAAATTTTAATTTTAAGTGTTAAAAATCAATTAATTAAATATTCATGTTGCACCATGTAATTTCAAAAAAAAAACCTCTTAACCGCAGTTAAGAGGATTTTGTCGGGATGACAGGACTTGAACCTGCGACCACACGCCCCCCAGACGTGTACTCTACCACCTGAGCTACATCCCGATTGGGGCGGCAAATATACGCGAATTGAAGCAGTAAAATGGGACTTCGGTTCCGCATCGGTGCGAGGACACCTCGTACATTTGAGCCATGGAACAACACAATGTCGTGATTATCGGATCCGGACCTGCCGGATACACTGCGGCCATTTACGCCGCACGCGCTGACCTCAAACCCATTATGTACGTCGGACTTCAGCCGGGCGGTCAACTGACCACCACGACCGAGGTGGACAACTTCCCCGGCTACCCTCAGGGAGTCGACGGCAACGCCATGATGGAAGATCTTAAAAACCAAGCTGAACGCTTTGGAACCGACGTTCGCTGGGGTATGATTTCCTCTGTAGTATTCTCAGATACTCCCGGCGGATTCCACACGCTGACCGTAGATGAGGGCATGCAAATCCAAGCTCAGTCTGTGATTATTGCCACCGGTGCCACGGCGAAGTACCTCGGGCTTCCGAGTGAAGAAAAATTTATGGGCCACGGCGTGAGCGCATGCGCAGTTTGCGACGGATTCTTTTACAAGGGCCAAAACGTAGTCATCGTGGGTGGTGGCGACACAGCCGCCGAAGAGGCATCCTACCTGGCCAAACTCTGCCCAAAGGTCACGATGCTGGTCCGCAAGGGCGAGCTTCGCGCGTCCAAGGCGATGCAAAACCGCATCATGAATACTGCAAACATCGAAGTTCGCTGGCACACCGAGACCGTTGAACTTCTCGGAGACCAAGGCGTCGAAGCTGTCAAAGTCCGCAACCTTCAAACCGGAGTTGAGGACGTGATTGAAGCCTCAGGTTTTTTTGTGGCCATTGGCCACAAACCGAATACCGACATCTTCAAGGGTCAACTCGAAATGGATGAAGTCGGATACTTGCAGATTCAGCTTGGTAGCACTAAAACGCGCAAGCCAGGCGTTTTTGCCGCTGGTGATGTGGCCGACAAGGTCTACCGTCAGGCGATTTCTGCCGCCGGAACCGGCTGTATGGCCGCCCTTGATGCAGAGCGCTACCTCGCAGAGTTCCACTAGGACATCGAGGCTCGTACCAAAAGAAAAGCCGACCCATTGGGCCGGCTTTTTTTATGCCACTAGGCTCGGTTTACAAGCGCTTGCGTCCGCCGGGCTTGCCGCCGCCGAAGCTAGGCTTACCACCGGGACCTCCACCGAAGCGATTGCCGCCGAAGGCGGGCTTGCCGCCAAATCCAGGCTTGCCACCTGAACTTAAGCGAGGCTTGCGATCGCCTCCACCAAATGAGGTATCGCTTGCACCACGATTGAATGCGTCTGCACGGTCGTCACCGCCTCGTGCCCAATCCGGAGATTCTTGACGCTGCGTCCATGATCCACCGCGTGGCTTATCACCTTGGTACCCAGCACCTCCGGCTCCGCCTTGATAGCCGCC
>DMDX01000169.1:0-5933 GCA_003451355.1 Cryomorphaceae bacterium | reverse complement strand
CCACGGTCACTGCTTCCGCCACGGTAGCCGCCTCCGCCGCCACCTTGGTAACCTCCGCGGTCACTGCTTCCGCCACGGTAGCCTCCGCCACCGCCTTGATAGCCACCACGGTCACTGCTTCCGCCACGGTCGTTGCTTCCACGGTAGCCGCCTCCGCCGCCACCTTGATAGCCACCACGCCCACCTTGGTAGCCGCCACGGTCACCGAACTTACCCTGGGGGCGTCCGCCGCCAAAACGGTCGTTACGGGGTCCGCGCTCACGCTCAAAACGACCAACTTGATCGTCTACGGCATCCAGCTTAACCTCCACACCTTTGACTTGGGCTCCATTAAGGGCCGTTTGAACATCATCGACGCGCGACTCCGGCACATTAAAGTAGCTCTGGTCGGCACCGCAGTTTACACCCTGCACGTCATTTTCGCCGAGTCGCACGGTTTCGCGTAAAAAGTCCTTTAGTGAAAACCATGTAAAGCCATGCGACTCACCAATATTGATGGCAAATCGCTGTTCTGCTGGCGAATCCATTCCTCGCTGACGCTTAGGTCCGCGGTCTTCGAAGTCACCTCCGCGCTCCTTGCGGTCCTTTTGAGCACGTACTGACGGAACTTCAGCCTGTTCGTTTACATAGTGCTGCACGAGCTCGTGCAGTTCTGCGGCAAAAAAGCGCTCAATAAGTTCACGTGAAGTCATGTGCTCAAACCGCGGCATCACAGCCTCCACAAGGGGCTTGATTACTTCTGGAGCCTCAGGATGAGCGGCAAACTCTTCAGCAAAGTGACTCACCTGACGGGCAAGCACCTCATCTCTCGTCGGAAGCGGGCTCTGCAGCATTTCGCGCTGAATCATCTTCTGAATGAATGCGATTTTACGTCGCTCCATGGGGTTTATGAGTGCCCAACTTTCACCTGACTTACCTGCACGACCGGTACGGCCACTTCTGTGGGTGTAGCTTTCGGTATCGTTCGGGAATCCAAAGTGAATCACGTGCGACAGGTCTTGAACGTCGATTCCGCGGGCCGCTACGTCGGTACACACGAGGAGTTTCACGCGCTTGTGGCGGAACGACTGCATGACCAAGTCACGCTGCTGCTGGCTCAGGTCGCCGTGGAGTGCAGAAGCCGTGTAGCCTTCGGCCACAAGGCGCTCGGCGAGTTCTTGGGTTTCGATTTTGGTACGGCAAAAAATCATACCGTAGAGCCCGGGCGCACTGTCAAGTAGGCGACGCAATCCGCTGTATCGGTGCTCCTTGGGTACGACAAATACTGTATGCGTGACCGTTGCAGTACCCGAATTTCTCTGGCCGATTTGTACACGAACTGGCTCGTTCATGAGCGTCTTGGTCATCGCATCGATAGGCTTCGGAAGCGTAGCGCTAAAGCACCAAATGTTGCGGCCCTCTGGGGCTTGCTTGAGGACTTCTTGAACGTCGTCCCAGAATCCCATGTTGAGCATTTCGTCGGCCTCATCGAGAATGATGTACTCGAGGTCGTCAAACAGAACCTGACCTTGGCGGTTCAAGTCGAGAAGGCGACCTGGGGTTGCCATCAAAATATCCACGCCCTTTTTCATGGCTGTGATTTGGGTGCGCATCGCGGCTCCGCCGTACACGGCAAGCATGCGAAGCCCGGTTTCGGTCGCGTACTTCTCCATCTCCGTCGAAATCTGCACGCAGAGTTCGCGGGTCGGAGCCAGAATCAACGCCTTTGGACGGTTCTTGGCAGACGGCTCGCCGTCCTCAAGAAGCATGTGAAGAAGTGGAAGGCCAAAAGCGGCCGTTTTACCCGTTCCGGTCTGGGCCAAGGCAACCATGTCGGTCTGGCCTTTAGCCTCAAGGAGAATGGGAATGGTTTCGGATTGAACAGGTGTTGCCTGCTCAAAGCCAAGCGCTTCAATCGCTTGGAGGAGTTCAGCGCGAAGGCCGAGTTCAGTAAATGTTGACATCGCGAGGATGGAATTAAAAGCCCTAATAAAATGGCCCCAACCCGCGGAGCCTTCGGTCGTAGAAAAGCATATCGTCCTGTAAGCCGGATTCTGTTCGCCCCTTGCGTTGCGCCCTTGCCATTGATCTGGGCAGTTGGTCACCCAACTGCTCTATCTGCCTACCCGCTGGCTCAGACAAGCCGTCTTCAAGCGCCAGCCTACATGGCATTTCATCCCGCGAGGTTTACCAAGCCATCAGAATTGCTCCTGACGCTGGTGGGCTCTTACCCCACCTTTTCACCCTTGCCCCCGTTACTCATACGATGCTCCGTTGGCGGTTTCCCTCTCTGTGGCACTAGCTGTCAGCCTTGGGTTGCCCCTCAACTGCCTACCCGTTAGGTAGCGCGGTGCTCTGTGATGTCCGGACTTTCCTCCCTTCGGAACCGAAGCCCCTCAAGGCGGCAAGGCGGACGTTATGCGGGTGCAAAGGTACAACAAATATAAAGACCGCCCGGTCACCCGGGCGGTCTCACTCTTTTGGAGGTCAAAAGGTCGTTTAGCGCACTACGACGCGGAGCACTGCCTGGCCCTCTGATCCGCTGAGGCGGACCATGTAGATCCCCTTGGCGTAGTCGCTCAGGTCGAGGTTCACGTCGAGGCTTGCGCTGCGCTTGTCAACCGACGTGGCTGAAACCACTTGGCCCATCAAATTCAGCACTTCGAGCTGGCCTTCGAAGGCCTCGCTACCTGCAATGCGCACCGTGAACACACCCGTGTTGGGGTTCGGGAAGGCCGCCAGGGTCTGACCCAAAGCGTTCTCGTCGAGGCCGATGTGCGAGGTCACCGTGAAGGTGGTCGTATCAGCCGTGTTGCACGTTGAATCAGTAACTACAAGCGTCACGGTGAATACACCTGGACCACCGTAGCTGTGCGTCGCCGTATCTCCGCTACCTGAGTTGCCGTCGCCGTAGGTCCAATCAAAGGTTTGGCCTGTAGAGGTGTTGGCGTAGAACTCAAAGGTTCCGGTGACAGGATTCACCTCAGCGAAGGTCGCAACCGCAGTAGCAGTCGTTGAATCGATGAGTGCAGTTACCGGAAGGCGCAGGTTCGAGCATGCTTGAGCTTCAGCCACGAGCTTGAAGTTCGGACGGTTGTTCGAATGGGTCGCGCTCACCGTACCTGGAGTAGATCCGCTGGCAGCACCGGCATCGGCAAAGCCATCAATCATGCCCTTGCGCGTCAAGGTTTCGTATCGAACACTTGAGTTCGATGTGTATGACGTGTTATTGAAGCACACCTCCACACAGAAATCACTCACACCATCCCACAGCACAGGAGTGCTGAAGCTGTGAAGGTTCCAGCCTGCAGTGGTATTGTACGTCGCCGTGTTGAATACCGTAGTGAAGCCCGTGTTGTCAATGTAGCCCGTTGTCGGAATCGTCGGGATGTTGCCCGCCTTCACCGTGAAGTCATTCATGCCCTGTGCGGCGGCAGAAACTACATCAAACTCGATTGCGCTAATCAGCGATGGGTTTGCACCGCCAAGAGCAGTTTGAAGCTCGTCAGCATAAATGATGTACTGGGCACGCCCGTCGTGGTAGAATGTCTTGTACGGAGTGATGTTCGTTCCCGTTGAGGTCAACGTACCCACATTCTGGACAATGGTATCAATTGATGAGCGGTAGCCCAAGTAGTAGGTCGCGTTCGGATCCAATGCAACCGTCAAGCTGTCGCCATCGACAATCGCCACCGTATCAGTCGCTGTGGGGTACCATGCGTAGCGCACACCGGGAATCGCATTAGCCACAAAGGTCACTGAATCCGCATTGAAGCACACTCCAGTTTGTGATACCGTTGCGGGAACAACCGAAGTCGTATTGCGCACTCCACCGTTAAGGCTGTCGTTCGAAGCAACTTGGTCGTTGGCATAGGTTACCCAACCCTGAACCGCGAAGGCTCCGCCCGCATACGTATTGAATGGGCCAACTTGTACGGTATCAGACCCGAAGCTTGGAATGGAGATACCCGTAAGTGCGGCTTGCTGGGTCACCGTTCCGGTAGGACCGTTGAGCTCAACAGTTGCCGTGTAACCAGTTGCAGTGAGGTTTCCGCGGTTCTTAACCACTACTGTAGCATAAGCATTCGAGTCACCACAGCCAGCAATGCCTTGAATCATCTCAAGCGACATGTCGTAGTCGATTGGGGTGTATTCGTCCGCACCCACATCCGGTGTGGTTGTTGAGCGCACATCACCGTCGATGTCAGCGGCAAATCCGGCGATCCGAATTCCGATGTTGTTCGGTCCGCCGTTCACCACGTGAAGGTCGCTATTGCTCGCGAATACTACCGCGTTCGTTGACGAGTTCGCATTCAAGGTCGGATTCGCCGTCTGCCATGCCGCGAGGCTTGCACGGGCTGAGCCGTACCATACAAACGTAGTTCCGCCATGATTGTAGACGTTGTAGTCCATCGTCACTGAATCCATCGTGGTTCCGCTGAAGTAGAACGCGTAGGTTCCGCCCTGGAAGATGTTGTTACGTATATCCAAAACTTTAGCCTGTGAAGTGCCTGATGAAGTGAGCATGTAGCAACCGTAGCTCGAGCCCTTGAAGGTATTGTAGTACATGTTCATGTAGCGTGGGTCCGCGAAGTACGCACCGTAACTACCTGTTGCATTGAACATGTTATTCGCAACTATTGAGTTCACCGAAGGCTTGTAGTCACGGTTCAAGTAACCAAGCAGTACACCGTAGTAGTGGGATTCAGTAGCATTGCGCTGAACCTCTACCTCATTGGCGTAGTAAGCATAGATCGCGTAGTTAAACGTATTACGGAAGTTGTTGATCACGTTGTCATTGATCACCAAATCATCCATGTAGTACGCATAGTAGCCGTAGTAGTACGCTTTGGCTACAGTGTTGCCAGTGAACACAATATCAGATCCGTGAACCGCGGGGCTGGTTCCGTTAAAGCGCACCCCGTAGTAGCCACCCTTGATGACGTTGTCGGTCACCGTGATGTGGTTGGCGTTGTTGCCGTAGCTCGAAACCGAAGTCAAGCTCGAGGTTGAAGCAATGGCTGCCACCGTAGAAGTCGTTCCAGTGGTATCGGCCAAAATGGTATTGTTGTGGATCGTGATGTACTTGGCACCGCCCGTCAAGATCACACCAGACATTGTTGGCGCATTGACGGTGAGGTTTTGAATGGTCACGTGCTGGGTTCCATTGAGGACTACCGCACCAAACTGGCCTACGGTTCCTTTGATTACGGAACCGCCTGCGGCGGCACCTTGGAAGGTTACCGTGTTCGTTGAACTAGCACCTGGGATCAAGGCCAAGTTCAAGCCACCAGTGTGTTCGTAACCGGCCAATGTGAGTGTTACGGGACCTGATACGCCACATACGCTCAGTGCGTTCACTGCATCGGCGAGTGTGGTAAAGTTGTTTGCGCCGGTTCCGTTTGAGTCAACCGTGTAGGCTCCACTCATCGCACTCACGCAGGGAGTGCTAAAGGTGAATGGACCTACCCACTGACCGTTTGCAGAAGCACACGGAGCCTGGAAGTACACTTGGTATCCTGTCCCTGGGGTCAAACCAGTGATGGTGTACGGATTCGTTGAAGCCGCAGCCTGGTTGGCACCTGATGCACCTGAACCAATATTGAAGCCAACAGGACCCCATGCGATTTGGCCTCCGGTAGACGTTGGCGTCCATGAAACAGTTGCACTGTTGGACGTGGTTGCTACTGTCACATCCGGAACCAAGCAAGGCGACTGCGTTGCAACTAAGGCAACGTTATCCACATGCACATCGTACGACGTTGCAAATGGATGTGCCGAACTTGACGTCAAGCTCTCCACATAGAAACCAATCTTCACGAGTCCCGTGTAAGCACTCAAGTTCAGAGAGTAGCGACCACCAAAGGGGCTCACACCGCTCATGCGGTCGTACTTCTTAAGTGCCGAGCTACGGTTCCACGTGGCACCGTTGTCTGTTGAAATGATGACCATTA
>DMDX01000075.1 GCA_003451355.1 Cryomorphaceae bacterium | reverse complement strand
CTGTAGCTGCGCCCTCGACCGAGGTGAAGGCGCCGGCGGCCGCCGCGCCGCGGCCCGCCACCGGCGCTAATTCCACCCAAATGGACCTGTTTGGCGGCGGGGCCCAAGGAGACGAAGGAGACGAACCCGCCGCGCCGCATATTCTGGGCGGCTCCGCCGCAACCCAAGCCCACGCCTACACCCTTATTGACACGGTCGAGGCGGCACGAGCCCTTTCGCGCAGCCTTGACGGCCTGCGTGAGATCGCCTTTGACACCGAAACCACCGGACTTGACGCCCTCGAGGCTGAAATGGTCGGGTTTTCGCTCTCGTGGGAGGCCCACACGGCCTACTACGTGGCGCTTCCGGCCGAGCGCAGCGAGGCACAGACCTGGCTGGAACTCTTTCGTCCGCACTTTGAACGCCCCGACGCCACCTGGATCGGCCACAACCTGAAGTTCGACCTACAGATCTTGGCCAACTACGGCATTCGCCTCGTCGGAACCCTTCGCGACACCATGCTCGCCCACTACCTCTTGGAGCCCGACCAGCGCCACGGCATGGACGCATTGGCTCAAAACTACCTGGGCTACACGCCGATTACGATCGATTCCCTCATCGGAGCCAAAGGCAAAAACCAAAAGAGCATGCGCGACGTGCCCGCCGCCGAAGTGGCCGAGTACGCCGCCGAAGATGCCGACGTGACCTGGCGCCTGCACGAGGCCTTCACGCCCAAGCTGGCCGAGGCCGGACTCGAATCGGTGCTGCACGACCTCGAATCCCCGCTGGTCCCGGTGCTTGCCGGAATGGAGCGCGCCGGAATGGCCATCGACCTCGAGGGCTTGGCGCGCTACTCGGTCGAATTGGGCGAAGATTCCGCCCGCCTCGAGGCCGAGGTGCGCGAGCTCGCCGGAGTCGACTTCAACCTCGGGTCGCCCAAGCAGCTCGGCGAAGTGCTGTTTGACCGCCTCAAGCTCGACCCCAAGGCCAAAAAGACCAAGACCGGCCAGTACGCCACGGGCGAGGAGGTGCTCGAGAACTTCAGGAAGGCCCATCCCATTGTCGATAAGCTATTGGAATGGAGGCAGGTAGGCAAGCTCAAGAGCACCTACGTCGACGCGCTTCCCGAGTTGGTGAGTCCGCGCACCGGACGCATCCACACCACCTTCAACCAGGCGGTTGCGGCCACGGGGCGGCTCTCGTCGACCAACCCCAACATGCAAAACATCCCGGTTCGCAGCGAACGCGGCCAGAGGGTGCGCGACCTTTTTGTTGCGGGCGGCCCCGATCGCGTGCTGCTTAGCGCGGACTATTCGCAGATCGAGCTGCGCGTGATCGCGTCGATGAGTGGCGATGCAGGGATGATCGATGCTTTTTTGAGCGGCGAAGACATTCACGCGGCGACGGCGTCCAAGGTTTTTGGACTGCCCCTTAGCGAGGTCACCCGCGAGCAGCGGTCGCAGGCCAAGACGGTGAATTTCGGAATCATTTACGGCGTTTCAGCCTTCGGACTCAGCCAGCAGAGTACCCTTTCGCGTTCTGAGGCCAAGGAGGTAATCGAGCAGTACTTCGCCACCTATCCCGGAATCAAAAAGTACATCGACGACCAAGTCGCGGCCGCCCGCGTCAATGGCTACGTCGAAACCCTCTTGGGGCGCCGCCGCTACCTGCGCGACATCGATTCGCGGAACCAGGCCGTTCGCGGCCATTCCGAGCGGAACGCGATCAATGCCCCGATCCAAGGCACGGCCGCCGACATTGTGAAGTTGGCCATGATTCGCATTCACGACCGCCTTCAGCGCGAAGGCCTCAAGAGCCCTATGATTCTGCAGGTGCACGACGAACTGGTGTTTGACGCTTACTCGACCGAGGTTGAGTCGCTTCGCGAGCTCGTCAAATTCGAAATGGAGGCGGCGTTCACGCTTTCGGTTCCGCTGGTCGCTGAGACGGGGGTGGGGCGTACCTGGCTCAAGGCGCATTAGTCTTGCGGCCAAGCCAGTTTCTTGCTTCTCCTTCCTTGTTCGTCGCGCCTGCGGCGCTCACGGCGGTTGCTGGTTACGTGCTTCTTGGGTGCGCCTGCGGTGCCACCAGCAACGGCGGAACCCGCGCAACCAACCTATTTGTCGCCGACTGGGTCGACTGAATCGGGACCCGCTCCGGGATCGACGGACCCCGTCTCTTGCAGCACCTGGCGCAGGGTTTTGTCCTCGGACAAACTGCGGTTTCGCACCATGCCCCAGGCCATGTACACGTTGCTGGCAAGAATGACGTAGAGCAGCAGTCCGCGGTCAAATCCGGCAATGCTGAGTTCGGGTGGAATCGAGTAAAACAGCAGAATCGTGATGAGTCCGCGCGGTGCCATGTAGCGAATAATTCGGTCGGAATTGGGCATTAGCGCCTTAACCGCCACCACGCGCCAGTAAAGGAGGCCAACGACTACCAGGGCAGAGACAAAGATGGTCGAGCCCTTCGTGAGCGAACTGAGGGCGATTGAGAATCCGAAGACGACAAAAAAGAAGGTGCGCACAATGAAGGCCGATTCGCGGGTTATAAGCTGAAAGTCACCCAAAAGAGACTTAACAACATCCATGTTGATCCACCGCTGCAAAAATCCGCGAAAGAAGAGCTGGGGGTTGCGCAGCATGAGTCCGAAGAACAAAATCACGAGCAAGCTGCT
>DMDX01000159.1 GCA_003451355.1 Cryomorphaceae bacterium | reverse complement strand
ATTGTGGTGATTCACCAGCAGGGCTCGGCATCGCTTTTGCAACGCAAACTGAAACTTGGGTACAACCGCGCGGGACGCTTGATTGACCAACTCGAAGACGCCGGAATCATCGGCCCCTTTGAAGGCTCCAAGGCCCGCCAGGTTCTGATCCAAGACGAAATGCACCTCAACGAACGACTCAACAATCTATGATGCTTCGCCAACTTACCGTTTTGGGCCTTGCCCTGCTCAGCTTTACGTCGGTGGCCCAAACAGAAACGCCCCTCGCCTTTTTGCAGCGCGTTAAAAAGCAAACACTCGCCTACACCGACCAAAAGCTCAGCTTCACCTCGGTGCTCAACGCCCCCGGCCGCAACGGCCAGCGCGTCGAACGCAAAACCAGCGGCGAGGTATGGGTGGTCGGAGAATCCGCCAAGCTTGTTCTTCAAGGCCAGACCTTTTTTTTCAAGTCCGGTTTGGTCACCACGGTAAGCCCTGAGGACGAAGAAATCATTGTGCGCAAACTCGACGGAGACGCCCAACAATACACACCTTCCGTGCTGCTTAGCCAGTACGAAAAGAGCTCCTCATTTGCATGGGCCGGAACCAAAACCATCAACGGTCGCAGCATTAAGTATGTGAGCATGGTTCCAAAAAATGACCCTGACGTTGCCAAGGTCACCCTGGGCATCGACGCTAAGACGCTCAAGCTCTACAGCTACGCCGAAGAAGGGAAAAACGGGACGACGTCAACCATCACCTTACTGGCCTACGAAACTAACCAGGGCCTCAAAGCCAAAGATGTCGAGTTCGTACGGAGCAACTACCCCGCTACCTACGAGTACATCGCGCCGAAAACCAAGTAACTAGCCTTGGGCAAGCTCGACCGCTACTTCATCGCCAACTTCGTTCAGATTTTCGCCAAAACGTTGGCGCTGAGCGTATTCATTCTGCTGATGCAGATGGTATGGAAGTACATGGACGACCTTGCGGGGCGCGGAATTTCGATTTGGCGCATCCTCGAGCTCATGGGGTACTGGTCCGTGTCCATCCTCCCTATGGCGGCGCCCATCGCGGTACTTTTTGCCGGAATCATGGTCTACGGGCAGTGGGCGGAATCCAAAGAATACGCCGCCGCCAAAGCGGCTGGCTTCTCGTTTGTACGCATGCTGCGGCCGGTCACATTGGTTTTGGGAGTGATTGGTGTGCTCATGTTTTTTGTGAGCAACAACTTCATTCCGGTCGCGAACTACAAGGGCGAAAACCTGCTTCTGAACATTGCCCGTCAAAAACCCACGTTTAAGCTCAAGCCTGGGGTATTCGTGAGCGGACTCGACGGGTACAGCGTCAAAGTCGGCAGCAAGGACGAGAACAAGATCTACGACATCATTCTCTACGACCACCGCGAGCGAGGACGTGGCAACACGGGGGTTCTCACCGCCCCCGTCGGCGAAATCCGCTACCCCGAGGGAAGCCCCACGATGACCCTCGTGCTGCGCAACGGCCGCAGCTATGCAGACGTCAAAGAATCCGTGCGCCAAGAGCGCCAGCGCCACGGAGCCGTCTCGACCACATTCGACAGCATGACCGTGCGCTTGGACATGTCTTCGTTCATCCTTGGTGACCTCGGAAGTATTCAGCGAAGCAATGAATACAACATGCTCACCATTAATCAACTGGACACCTCCATCACCGAGCTGAACAGTCAGATTTCGAAGCGCATGAGCGAAGTGAGCCTCAGCATGCAGCGCAAGCTCGGCGGGTGGAACACGGACAGCATTGACGCCGCCTCCGCGCGCGGTGAGGGATGGGACGGAGACTATTCCGCATGGAACCGAATCCAGCCCATTCACCGCTACCGTGCCACCCAAAACGCGTTGAATTTGGCTCAGACGAACCGGGACTACATGCGCCAAATTGGGTCAGAGCTCGAGTGGCGCAACCAGCACCTCGCCCGCCACTACCTCGAGTGGCACAAGAAATTCAGCGTAGCCATGGCCTGCGTGCTGCTGTTCTTCATTGGGGCTCCGCTCGGAAGCATCATTCAGCGCGGCGGATTCGGTTGGGCGTTTGTGGCCAGCGTCCTGCTCTTTTTGCTGCACTACGTGCTTACAATGGTCGCTGAAAAGCTCGGCCGAACCTGGGTACTGAGCCCCTTCTGGGCCATGTGGGGGCCCAACCTCGTGCTCGGGCCTTTTGCGCTTGCACTCACGGTGTGGGCAGCCCGGGACGGTCAATTCACCCTTCGACTGCGAAAGGCCAAGGGATGAGGATTCTTCACCTGTGCAACAAAGTCCCGTTCCCGGGTCGCGACGGAAGCAGCTTGGCCATGGAATCCCTCATTCGCCTTGAAGCTTCGTTGGGGCACTCGGTGCATGTGGTGGCATTGAATACCGAAAAGCACTGGGTCGAGCATCCCGCGAGCCCCATTCAGGGTGTGACGCTAGAGGCCGTTGCGGCATCAACCAAGCCCAGCATACGCTCGGCACTCGCCAACCTCTTTTCGCGCGAGAGTTATTATGCCAGCAGGTTTTGGACCCCCGAAGTTTCGGCGGTCATCGCTGAGCGCGCACGGCGCGCTGACGTCGTCGTGTTGGACAGCATTTTTATGGCGGTCTACCTCGATGAAGTGGGTTCGGTTCCGACCATTCTGCGCACCCACAACATCGAGCATGCGATCTGGATGCGAGGACTGAGCGACGAACCCTGGTACCGACGAGGGTATGTGGCACTTCAAGCGAAGCGTCTAAAAATCTGGGAATCCCAAGTGGCCCGACGCGTCGACCGAATCTGGGCGATCAGCCCCGAGGATGCGAGGTGGTTTCAGGATTTTGGACCCGTCCACACTGTGGCGTGCACCTACGACCCCCAGCACGGTTCGTGGCCCGAGTCGGGGGGCTCAGAGCCCAAGGCCTACCATTTGGGGGCGCTGGACTGGACGCCCAACGTGCGCGGAATGAAGTGGTTCCTCGACCATGTGGCTCCCCATGTTCAGCACGCCGAAGTCGATGTGTACAGCCGGCAGTGGCCGTTTGGTTCCGCGCCCAAGGGTGTGCGCTACCGCGCGGATCAGCCCGATTTTGCCCACTACGGAGTGTTTATTGCCCCCATTCGCAGCGGAAGCGGCATGCGCATCAAGCTCCTCGAGGCAATGGCGCGGGGCAAAGCGATCGTGACCACTTCGCTAGGGGCCGAAGGGTTGAATGCAATTCACGGCACGCATTTGCTCATGGCCGATTCTCCAGCGGAGTTTGCGGCGGCGATGGACGAGCTGCACCACAACGCCGAACTGCGCACAAAGCTGGGGGCCGCGGCCGCCCACCACGCCCGAATGCACTTTTCAGATCAAAGTGCGGCAGAAGGCATTGCCCGCGAACTTGCGACCTTTGTAGCCTAATGGAAGCGATTGCGTGGTGGCTTTGGAGCCTGGCCTTGGTGCCCTACACCCTCTTTCCGCTCGTCGTTCGTGCGGTGGGAAGGGATCGACGCGCCTTAGAAGTTCCGCCATCTAACGAGAACTGGCCATCAGTAGTCGTGGTGTTTGCAGCCTACAACGAAGAGGCCGTGCTCGCAGCCAAGCTAGATAGTTTGCTCAGCCAGGACTACCCCGGCGAGCTTGAAGTGTGGGTCGGATCCGACCTCAGCTCGGACCAAACGGACGCAATCCTCACCGAATACGCCGCCCGGGACGCCCGCGTACACTGGATCCGCATGGAATCGCGGTCGGGCAAGGCCAAAATCATCAACCGGCTTGTGGCCGAAACCCAGAGCGACTGGATCGTGGGGACCGACGCCAACATTCTCTTTGCCCCCGACTGCACCCGTGAATTAATGCGCGAAGCCCAGCGCAACCCCAAGGCGAGCGTGGTCGGCGGTTCGCTGTACTACCGCGGAATGGACCGCAACGCGGCGGCCAGCATCGCCGAAGAAGAGCGCTGGTACATGAACTGGGAAAACTTCGCCAAGCGCGTGGAGTACGAGCGCACGGGATGCGCCATGGGTGTCGAGGGCGGCCTGTACGCGATTCGCCGTGACGCGTTTCGGCCGATTCCACCAGGAACCTTCATGGAAGACTTCTTTTTGAGCTTCTCGGCCATGCTTCGCGGCGAGCACGTCGCCTGGTCCTTGACAGCCCGCGGAAGCGAAGACGTCAGCCACGACAGCGATCAGGAATTTCGCCGCAAGGTTCGGATCGCCCATGGGAACTGGCAAAACATCGGGCGTTTCGCCGGGTCGATGTGGACGCTGCGCCCTTCGGTCCTCGCGGTGTTCATTGGCCACAAACTCTTGCGCTGGCTCACTCCCCTGCTGGTACTCGGCGGAATTATTCTTGGACTGGGCCCCGGCCCCGAATGGTCCGAGCTGGGCCAACGCATTTGGCTGCTGTTCACCGCCTTGGCCGTCTACACCCTATTGCTGCGCGCAGGTCTGGCGGCAGCGCTCAACCACGTCCCCGGACTGCGCACCCTGCACCACCTTTTGCTGATGAACCTGGCGCTGGCGCTGGGCTTCGTGCGCTACCTTCGCGGCGGAACCTCGGGCATTTGGGAACCCACCCCACGAACACATGGATAATTTTTCGCTTTCAAGCATCGAAGACGCGCTGGACGACCTGCGCGCCGGCAAAATGGTCATTGTGGTCGACGACGAAGACCGCGAGAACGAAGGTGACCTGGTCGCGCTCGCCGAGGGAATCACCCCTGAAACGGTAAACTTTATGGCCACGCATGCGCGAGGCCTCATCTGCGTTCCGCTGATTGACCAGCGCTGCGACGAGCTCGACCTGCACGCTATGGTCAACCGCAATACGGACCCCCACGGAACCGCCTTCACCGTCAGCGTCGACCTCGAAGGCGAAGGGGTTACGACCGGAATCTCTGCCCACGACCGGGCAAAAACAATCAATGCGCTCACACGCCCTGGCGTTCAAGCGAGCGAC
Source organism: Cryomorphaceae bacterium (assembly GCA_003451355.1). Lineage (GTDB taxonomy): Bacteria > Bacteroidota > Bacteroidia > Flavobacteriales > Schleiferiaceae > TMED14. Next base: position 1,055 of record DMDX01000159.1, on the reverse strand, counting down.
TTTCGCCGCCCGGGCCACATCTTTCCTCTTCGGGCCCGCCCAGGGGGCGTACTCCGCCGCGCAGGCCACACCGAGGCCGCCATTGACCTAGCCCGACTAGCTGGCAGCCGCCCCGCAGGCGTAATCGTCGAAATCATGAACGAAGACGGAAGCATGGCACGCCTTCCTGAACTCGCAGTGATGGCTGAAAAGCACGACTTGAAGATTATCAGCATTGAGCAGCTCATTCGCTACCGAATGGAACGGGATCGCCTCGTGCACGAGATCAAAACCTACCGCCTTGACAGTCCCTACGGACCCTGGCAGGTGCGCATCTACGCGCAAACCACTTCAGATCAGCGCCACGCCAGCTTTAGCTTCGGATCGTGGCACGAGGGCGACGAAGTCTTGGTGCGCATGCAAAGTGGCTCGTTCGGAACCACGCCGTGGGCATCATTCGGCATGCCGTTCAGTGCGGATGGCGACCACTTCGCAGCCGCAATGAAGCGCATTGCCGCGGCTGGACAGGGGTGCATCGTTTGCCTCAACCAGCGCGGACCTGCTCCGGACTGGACCGAATGGGATCCCCAAACCCCTCCCGCCCCCGCTCGTGCAATGGGCAACGACCCACTCGACTACGGTGTAGGCGCCCAAATTTTGCATGGTCTCGGCCTTCAGAATGTCGCACTCCTCACCCAAAACCCTATGCGCCGCGTGGGCATTGAGGGCTACGGGCTGCACATTGTGCGCAACGAATCGTTGTACTAGTTATTTCGGCGCAATAGGTCGCTCCAGGACTCACCGCTCTGTTCCCAGCGGAGTCCGATTCCTTGGCGCTGTGACCCCACGACGCCCGACTGCATGTTCTGGTCGTTCCGGCGCTGGTAGGCCTTGGCCGACCACCGACCGTCGTCTGAAAGCTGGTAGCGGACTTCCACATCGCCCAAGCCGATACTTGGTTGGCTCTGCCCGATCGGAATTCCCCATTCCGTTTGAATGCTCAAGCGGTCGTCCAAGAAGCTGCGGCCGATACTCGCTTCCATTTCGCGCTGGGCCGCCGCGGTGTTGGTCGAATA
>DMDX01000113.1:2362-6019 GCA_003451355.1 Cryomorphaceae bacterium | reverse complement strand
CCCGCGACGACCGTGGACCACGTGAGCCACGAGACGACCGCCAGCCACGCGACGACCGCGGACCCCGTGACGACCGCCCACGCCGCGACGGCTGGGAAGACCGCGGACCCCGTGAACCCCGTGAACCGCGCGAACCGCGCCAACCTAAAATTCAAGAACCCGTCTACGAATTCGAAGGAATTATTCCGACCGAAGGCGTCGTAGAAATCATGCCTGAAGGCTTTGGATTCCTGCGCTCGAGCGACTACAACTACCTCAACTCGCCCGACGACGTCTTGATTACCCAACAGCAAATCAAGCACTACGGACTCAAAACGGGCGACACCGTCCGCGGCGAGGTACGTCCTCCGCGCGAAAGCGAAAAATTCTTTCCGTTGACCAAAGTCAACATGATTAACGGTAAGGACCCCGAATTCATTCGCGATCGCGTCGCCTTTGAGCACCTAACTCCCCTCTTCCCAGAAGAGAAGTTTGACCTCACGGGCCGTCGCGCCACGATCAGCACCCGCATCATTGACCTCGTGTCTCCGATTGGTAAAGGACAGCGCGGACTCATTGTCGCCCAGCCCAAAACGGGTAAAACGACCCTGCTCAAAGAAGTGGCCAACGCCATCGCCGCCAACCACCCCGAGGTGTACATGATCATTCTTTTGATTGACGAACGCCCTGAGGAAGTCACCGACATGGCCCGCAGCGTCAACGCCGAAGTCGTTGCGTCGACCTTTGACGAGCCCGCAGAACGCCACGTTCGCGTCGCCAATATCGTGCTCGAAAAGGCCAAGCGACTGGTCGAGAGCGGCCACGACGTGGTCATCTTGCTGGACTCCATCACGCGCCTCGCACGCGCCTACAACACCGTCAGCCCCGCTTCGGGTAAGGTTTTGTCCGGCGGTGTGGACGCTAACGCCCTGCACAAGCCCAAGCGCTTCTTTGGCGCGGCCCGCAACATTGAAAACGGCGGATCGCTTACCATCTTGGCCACGGCACTCATCGACACCGGATCCAAAATGGACGAGGTCATCTTTGAAGAATTCAAGGGAACCGGCAACATGGAAATGCAGCTCGACCGCCGCATCGCCAACCGCCGCATTTGGCCAGCCATTGACCTTATCGCGTCCGGAACCCGCAAAGAAGACATGCTCCTTCGCCCTGAAGTACTCAACCGCATGTACATCTTACGCCGCCACCTGGCCGACATGACGCCTGTGGAAGCCATGGAGTTCCTCGAGGACCGCATGAACAAGACCCGCAACAACGAGGAATTCCTCGTATCGATGAACGGTTAAGCAACCGTCGCACCGAAGTTCAAGGTCGCCCACAAGGGCGGCCTTTTTTATTGATCAACAAATGCTGTGAGCGGATTCAATCCCGAAACGCCCACTGCAATGGGTATCTGAACTTGGGCCAGCGCTTCTGCTGCAAAGTCATCTAAACGCCCGTACCGCTGCGAAAAATGACCGAGCACCAATCGCTTGGCACCCGCTAGGCGAGCGAGCGAAGCTGCCTCACCTGCCGTGGAATGACCCGTCTTGTGGGCCAAGTCCGCATGGCGCTCGAGGTAGGTACTCTCGTGGTAGAGAAACTCGACGTCCCGAGCAAACCCTGCAAGCTCAGGCACAAACGAAGTATCGCTGAGGTAGGCCATTGAAAACCCACTGCGACCTTCAGTCGTGACTTCGGAATTCGGAACAACTCGGCCACCGCGGGTCACCGCATCGCGACCCAATTGAAGTGAGCGAAAGTCTGCGTGCTCAAGACCCGCAGCAACTGCAAGATCGTAGCACACCTTTCGTGGAGCCACCACTTCGTCGATGCGGTAGCCCCATGTCTCAATGCGGTGCTTGAGCGCTTGGGACCGCACCACCACATCGTCGTTTTGGTAGACGATGCCGGGTTCCGCTACCCGAAATTCGACAGGGTAGGACCAATTTCCTTGGGTGCTCGCATTGACGCCGCGTAAATACGCCTCGAGGCCAGAAGGCCCAATCACCACCAAAGGTTTGGTCCGCCCTTGAAGCGTCCACGACGACATCAAGCCCGGCAAACCAAACACGTGGTCGCCGTGCAGGTGGCTGATCAGAATCACATCAAACGTAGCTCCCCTGAGGCCGACCTCACGAATACGGATTTGCGTTCCCTCCCCACAATCGATGAGCATGAGGGTTCCGCCCACACGGAGCGACTGCGCCGAAGGGTACTGCCCCGGAGCGGGAATCGCCGCGCTACAGCCCAAAATTCGCCAGTCAATCCGTGAAAAGTCCATTCTGCCAAAGGTCGGCCGCAGTCGGGATGCAAAAAAGCCCTAATTTTGACCCTGAAATGGCACAAAAGACGCTCCTGAATCAGCGCGACTGCGCGGTCACCCTTAGCCGACTGTGCCACCAGCTCAATGAAGTTCACGTTCCGTGGAACCGTACCGTGCTGGTCGGGCTGCAGCCGCGTGGCAGCAAACTGTTAAAGGCCCTGGTGCACCAACTAGAATCTGAGTTTGGCACCGGACCGATTGAGCACGGCTTACTCGACATCACCTTTCACCGCGACGACTTTCGCCGGCGCGACGAGCCCTTGGTGGCGAGTCCGACCGAAATGGACGTGCTCATTGAAGGCAAGCGCGTAGTCTTGATTGACGACGTACTCTACACAGGGCGCTCTGTCCGCGCTGCACTCGATGCACTGGGCGATTTCGGACGCCCTGAGCGCGTCGAACTCTGCGTACTCGTCGACCGTCGCTTTTCGCGCGAACTCCCCATCCAGCCCGACTACTCAGGCCGCCGAGTTGATGCCCTGAACCACGAACGCGTTCGATTGAACTGGAACGGCGACCAACTTGAATCTGTCTTGCTCGAATCCTCTGAAAATGCCCCGCAACACTAAGCTGCAATCTCGCCACCTCCTTGGTCTTCAGCACGTACCCGCCGACGACCTCCATCTGATTTTGCACTGGGCCGGCCACTTCAAAGAGGTCATTAACCGTCCGATTAAGCGGGTTCCTTCGCTGCGCGACATCACCATCGCCAACCTCTTTTTTGAAAATTCGACGCGGACCCGCTTGAGTTTTGAGTTGGCCGAAAAGCGTCTGTCAGCCGACGTCGTGAACTTCGCGGCCTCAAATTCTTCGGTAAAAAAGGGCGAAACCCTGACCGACACCGTCAACAACATCCTCGCAATGAAGGTGGACGTCGTGGTCATCCGGCACGCCGACGCGGGGGTTCCGCAGTTTTTGGCAGATCGCGTGCCTGCGCACATCGTCAACGCCGGCGACGGCACCCACGAGCACCCCACCCAGGCCCTTCTGGACGCATTCACCATGCAAGAGCGCATCGGAAGCCTCGAAGGCAAAAACATCGTGATTGTGGGTGACATCTTGCACTCACGGGTAGCGCTCAGCAACATCTTTGGACTTCAAAAATTGGGAGCAAATGTTGCAGTGAGCGGCCCGTCCACCTTGATTCCGAGGGCGATTCACGAGCTCGGAGTCGAAGTAATTCCCAACGTCGACGATGCCCTGGCATGGGCCGACGTGGCCAACGTGCTCCGCGTGCAGCACGAGCGCATGGACCGGGCATTTTTTCCGTCCATCCGCGAGTACCACAACCGCTACGGCATCACGATGGACCGCTTGAAGCGACTCGAAAAGATTCCGCTCATCATGCACCC
>DMDX01000113.1:1948-2074 GCA_003451355.1 Cryomorphaceae bacterium | reverse complement strand
AATCAGGTAGAAAATGGCGTTGCAGTTCGCATGGCCGTGTTGTACCTTCTCGCTGCTCAATCAACTACTACTGATGTCGTTTAAGCTCGAACGCAAGCCCAACTATATTCACCTCCGCTGGGGGTC
>DMDX01000113.1:0-1697 GCA_003451355.1 Cryomorphaceae bacterium | reverse complement strand
ATGCTGGTCAATCTATTGGCTGCCGAGGAGTTTGACGGAATCGAAGACCTTCAAGACCTTCAAGCAGAGCGCATGGACGAAATGTTTTCGTGCATCCTCATCGTGCGCGAATCCCTCATGCACTTGTTTGACGAGGACTTAGCGGTGGTTCCGAGCGTGCTCGAAGCCGAAGACTACTTCGGCATGGAAGACATGCAGCGCCAGCTGCTCGACGGCGACAACTAACGTCTATACGAATTGGGGCGCCCAACTGCGCACGTCCCAACCACCTAAGTTTCCGGAACTCATAATGAGCAGATTGAGCTGCTCTGGAGCCTCGCGCTCTAAGGTTTCGCGAAGTTCATCAGAGCTCGTGAACACTTCAACGCCAGGTCCAAACGCCGCGCGAACGGCATCAGGTGACAGCGGCGGAAGCTTTTTATGCGCCACAGCGGCCGGATCAAACAGCACCATCGCGCGTCCAAGCCCATTGAGCGACCCCGCATAACCCGGTAAAAATTCGGGATTCAAGCTGCTAAATGTGTGCAGCTCAAGCAAGCCCCACACGGGACGGCTTCCAAAGCTTTCGCTAAACGCTGCCGTAGTTGCAGCCACCTTAGACGGCGCATGGGCAAAGTCCAAATAGACTGCGCGGCGCGACGAATCTGCAAGCGGTTCGAGGCGGCGCTGTGCTCCTTGAAACGAGGCGATGGCCTCGTAGAAATCAGCTTCTTGAATACCCATTTCTTGAGCGAGCCAGCGCGCTCCCTCGGCATTAGCTAGGTTGTGCCTGCCCATGACGCTCATGGGCAATTCACCCATCGGCGTGATCCAGTACCACTGGGTTCCGTCGTGGCGGTGCGCTGGGGTGCGGTACGGAATCTTGCGAATGGGCGACGCGTCTGCGGCAACCAGCGCGGCTAATTCGGCGTCTTCTTCAAAGTAGAGCAGGGTTCCGCCTGGCTCCATGGATTCGAGAAAACCTCGAAAGGCGTCCGCGTACGAATCCTGGGTCGGAAACACGTTCACGTGGTCCCAAGCCATGCCCGTAATCAGTCCCACGTGCGCCTTGTACAAATGAAATTTCGGACGCGGATCCAGCGGTGACGCCAAGTACTCGTCGCCCTCAAATACCGCCCACTCGTCAGATCCCTGAAGGCGAACTGACTCCTTGAGGCCTGGAACCTGTGCGCCCACGAGGTAGTCCGGCAGACGATCCCAGTACTTGAGCACGTGCAGCAGCATCGACGTGGTGGTGGTCTTGCCGTGCGAGCCGCCTACGACCACCCGTGTTTGCCCTTCACAGGCCTTTTGCACGTATTCGGGGTACGAGTACACGGGCAAACCGAGATCTTGGGCCTTGAGGAGTTCAGGGTTGTCGCCTCGGGCGTGCATGCCGAGCACGACCGCATCGAGTCCCGCGTGAATGCGCTCCGGAAACCATCCCTCAGCCTCTGGAAGCAGCCCCGCAGCGGCAAGCCGGCTGCGGCTCGGTTCAAAAATCGCGTCGTCGCTTCCGGTAACGGTGGTACCCGGACGGCCCGCCAATGCCAGCGCAAGGCTGTGCATTGCGCTTCCGCCAATGGCGATAAAGTGCACGTTCATGCCCAAAAAATATTAAAGCTGGATCTGGTAGGCCCGCAAGAAATTTGCCTGAAACGCGGGCAGCAGCGGAAAGAACAACGGATTGTTCGGATCAATGTCCACCTGATCCACGA
>DMDX01000136.1:5355-7863 GCA_003451355.1 Cryomorphaceae bacterium | reverse complement strand
GACTCGGTTCCGCCCGCACCCGCCGTCACCTGCAGTACGGCGCTCATTTTGTCTTCTTCGCCGCTAAGCATATTGCGGAACTCCATGGTGCTGAGCTGCTCCTCGAGCTGCGCTGCGGCGGCATCCACTTCGTATTCTTCGAGGAGACCCTCACGAAAGAAATCGACCGACGCCTCGACCTCGCCCATTTGCGCCTGAATGGCCTCATAGCCCTGAATCCAGTACTTCAGTTCGCGGATTTTGCGCATGGTTTGCTCCGCCTTCTTGGGGTCGTCCCAAAAGCTCGGATTGCCCGTTTTTTCTTCTTCGTTCGCGGCAGTAATGCGCTTTTCTTCGAGGCGCAAGTAACCTTTGAGGTCGACAATGCGTCGCTGGTACTCCTTAATTTTTTCGGGCGAAATCATGGCTGCAAAAGTACGCCACCCCCTACCTTCGAACCTATGAAACCTATGACTGCTGATTTTCGCTCTGATACCGTAACGCGTCCTACTGAGGGCATGCTCCGCGCAATGGCTGCGGCGCCCGTCGGCGACGACGTACTGGGCGACGATCCCACGGTACAGCGCCTTGAATCCGTGCTCGCCGAGCGCTTTGGCATAGAGGCTGGCCTGTTTTGCCCGTCCGGAACCATGACCAACCAAATCGCCGTAAACGTGCACACCCGCCCCGGGGACGAACTGATTTGCAGCAAGCTGGCTCACGTCTACAACTACGAGGGCGGCGGACTCGCCTTCAACAGCGGTGTTCAGGTGCGCGTGGGCGGCGACAACTACGGACGCCTTTCAGCTACCGATGCCGAAGCCCTACTTCAACCCATGGACAACGTGCACGCTGCCCCTACCCGCTTGGTGGTGGCCGAAAACACCTCAAATAAGGGCGGCGGAACCACGCTCGGCATCCAGTCCCTTCGTGAACTCGGAGCGTTTGCGCGGCAGCACAATCTCGGCTACCATCTTGACGGAGCCCGCTTGTTCAACGCCCTCGTCGCCGACCGCGAGCAGCCCGAGGACTACGGACGCCTCTTCGATTCCATTTCTATTTGCCTTTCCAAGGGCCTTGGCGCCCCGGTGGGTTCGGTGCTTTTGGGTTCCGCTGACTTCATTCGCGAAGGTCGCCGTATTCGCAAGCGCTTTGGGGGCGGAATGCGGCAGGCCGGTTACCTCGCCGCAGCAGGTCTTTACGCATTAGATCACCACGTCGAACGCCTCGCTGAAGACCACGACCGCGCCGCATCCTTGGCCACCTATATGGCGCAACTGCCCTACGTGGCCGAAATCAAGCCCGCAGCAACCAACATGCTGCTCTTTCGCCTTCAGGACGGGTTCAATGGAAGCGAACTGCTAACCCACCTGAGCGCATTGGGCATCCAACTCATCGCAATGGACCGCCACTGGCTCAGAGCCGTACTGCACTACGATGTGGGCGACGCAGAAGTGCAGCGCCTCAGCGACGGACTGGCATCTTGGGCGATTTAGCCCTCCTGGAGCGCCTGCAGCGCACTAGACCGGTCAAAGCCCCGTCGGTACGCCCATGCTAAAAACTCTTGGTCGTCGGGGTACTTCTCGCGCTGGCGCAAGAGGTAGTCGCGGACTTCGCCTTCATCGAGCTCACTGAGTCCTAAGTTGATGCATGCACTCGAAACCCGCTTGGCCTGCAGCCCTTGGGCAATTTTATGCGGCCCCCAGCCCTTAATGCGAAACTTGCCCCGAGCGAAGGCCCGCGCAAAGCGCTCTTCGTTCAAGAAGCCGTTGGCCATCAGGTCGGCAACGAGTTCAGCCTGGGCTTCGGGCAGCACCCCCATCGAGCGCAGCCGCTCTTCGACCTCACTCTGGCAGCGCTCTTGAAACGCACAGTAGCGCTGAATTGCTGCCTGTGCGGCCTCGATCGTATAGGTTTTGGAACGGGTAAATGCCATACTGCGAAGAAACAAAAAAGGCGGCCCTTTCAGGCCGCCTTACACGTTAATAAACGCTTCGATTAACCGATTTTTTTACCCTCGGCGTCCGCAAAGCGGTACTCTAGCATCTTGAAGGCATCGCGCGACACGACCTTGAGCTTGTGTCCCGCGAGGCGCGACCACTTAAACTCGAGCGTCTGCCAGAACCAACCCTGCTTGAGGTAGGACGCCAAGAACGGATGCACATGGAGGTAAATCGCATCCGACTTTCCTTTCTGCTTGCGGTTTGCCGTCAGTTGCTCAAACTTGTGCTGGAGTGCGTCAATCAAAGTGATTGGCGCATCGATCAGCGCGTCCGGATTCTCTTCCTTCGTTTCGATGGCTTGAGCCGGACGCACGCGTTGCCGCGTGATTTCAATCAAACCAAATTTAGAAGGTGGCAAGATTTTGTGGCGTGCACGATCGGAGGACATGAGGTCCTTCATTTTTTCATACAGCTCCCGGCGGTGTTCGCCTTTGGCCATGTCAATGAAGTCGACACAAATGATTCCGCCCATGTCGCGCAGGCGAAGCTGACGCGCAATCTCTTCAGCCGCCATGAGGTTTACCGC
>DMDX01000136.1:0-5156 GCA_003451355.1 Cryomorphaceae bacterium | reverse complement strand
ACGTCGATGACGTGCATGGCTTCGGTGTGCTCAACCACCAAGTAGGTGCCCTTGCCCATGTTCACCGTGCGACCAAACGCGCTCTTCACTTGGCGGTCCACACCGTAGTGCTGGAATACCGGAATCGCAGAGGTATGCAACTTGACGATGTTCGCGCGCTCGGGAGCAATCGCTTCCACATAGCCCTTGATGTCGTCATAGAGTGCCTCGTGGTCAACCACGATTTGATCAAAACTGTCGTTAAACACATCGCGCAGGTAGGCTGAGGCCCGATCCATTTCGCGCAGTACGCACTTCTTGGGCTTTGCGCCCCGAACATTGCGGTACAGTGTTTTCCAACGGCTCACCAGATCATTGAGGTCAGTCTCAATATCTTGTTGGGTAACTCCTTCAGCCACAGTACGCACAATGACGCCAAAGCCTTTGGGGAGTATGCTCTGCACAAGTTTGCGCAGGCGTTCGCGTTCTTTTCGGTCTCGGATTTTTTGAGATACCGAGATACGACCATTGAACGGTACGAGTACAATAAATCGACCCGCAATTGAAATATCAGAAGTAACCCTTGGACCTTTGGTCGAAATAGGTTCTTTCGTGATTTGAACCAGCACCTCATCGCCCGGCTTAATCAAAGTCTCCATAGCTCCGTCCTTCTCGATTTCGGGAAGGATTTCTACCTCAGATAAATCTGAAGTGTACTTGCTCTGGCGGACCTTCTTAAGGTAGTTCTGCCAGGTCGGAATTTGGGGACCAAGGTCGTGGTAGTGTAAGAAGGAATCCTTCTCGTAGCCTACGTCGACAAAAGCCGCATTTAGGGAGGGCGCAAGCTTGCGCACAACCCCGAGGTACACATCTCCTACTGAAAACTGCTGCTGCTCGTTTTCAGAGACGAGTTCGGTCAGACGACCGTCTTGAAGTAAGGCGATGATGGCGTCCGATTCACTGGCTTGTATAATAAGCTCGGTACGCATTGTTCAGCCTTTATTTCTTTTTATGGCGATTCTTACGAAGGCGCTTTTTGCGTTTGTGAGTGGCCATTTTATGGCGCTTGCGTTTCTTTCCGCTTGGCATAACTAAATCGTTTAATGGGTTAATGAATTGGATCCGGCGGGTGCCTCAGCATCCCCCTCGTTCCAGAGATCACGTAGCTGCGTTAATCCGCTGACGTCAGATTGGTTGTGCTCTGCCGTATACGATTCGATAAAGGTAATCGCTTCTGATTCGCGACCAAGATCATGGAGTGTTTCAGCATACCTACTTGCAACTTCTACGTCGCTGGGGTAGTACTCGAGCAGGGTTTGGTAACGCTCCAACGCGCGGTCTAACTGACCAGACATTCGTGAAAACTCACCGAGGTAGAATAATCCATCTCGATGTTTGGGGTCCTCTTCAACCACCTCACGAAGTAAGGTGATTGCCTCCATGGGATTGCCCGTGCCCTCTTGAATGAGGCGTACTGCCTCGCGTACCTTGTCGTCGAGCGGACTCGACGCCACCTCAGCGGGGGCGTCAGCGTTCGAATCAGGCGAGGTGGGCAACAGCAAAAACAGCCCTGCCGCTAGGACAAGGACACCGACTGCTATCCACAAGGTGCGCATTGAAAAAGAGAACTGAAGGTTCGCCGTAATTACTTAACGGCTACATTCTTTTTGACCGACTCTGCAAACGTCTTCGCAGGCTTAAATGACGGAATGAAGTGCGCGGGAATCACTAAAGTGGTGTTCTTCGAAATATTGCGGCCAGTCTTCTGAGCACGCTTCTTCAGTACGAAACTTCCAAATCCCCGGAGGTATACGTTGTCGCCGGATTCCATTCCGCCTTTTACTTCACGCATGAAGCCTTCTACTACGGCGAGGATGTCTGCTTTTTCCATACCGGTACGATCTGCGATACGAGCTACGATGTCTGCTTTGGTCATGATTTGACGAGATAAAACGTTTAATAATGAGCCCTATATCGGGCTATTTTAGCGGGCGCAAAGATAGACCGAATTGAAGCAATCACCAACAGAAATCCCCGCAGTTGCGGAAAAAATCATACAGTGGTACGACAAGTCGGGCCGGCACCTACCGTGGCGTGAACTCCGCAATCCGTATGCCATTTGGCTCAGCGAAGTGATTTTGCAGCAAACTCGCGTGGAACAGGGACGCTCATACTGGGAACGCTTTCTTCAGGAATTGCCCACCGTGGAGGACCTCGCGGCAGCTTCAGATACCCAAATCAAAGGCTTGTGGAGCGGCCTAGGTTACTACCGTCGGGCAGACTTGCTGCACCGCGGGGCAAAGCAAATTGCGCGTACGGGATGGCCCCAAGGCACGAAGGAATGGCTCGAAGTTCCTGGGATTGGCCCCTACACCGCAGCAGCACTTGCGTCGATTGTGGACGGCGAAGTGGTTCCGGCACTTGACGGAAACGCCTTTCGCGTGTACAGCCGCTTAGCGGACTGGAGCGAGCCGATTGAGACCAGCCGAAGTAAGGCGTTCATTTATTCGTTGGCCCTAAACTTCGTGCACCCGAAGCGCCCGGGGGACTTTAATCAAGCAGTAATGGACTTGGCCCAGGCCCTCTGCACGCCCAAAAAGCCTAAGTGCAACGAGTGCCCCGTTCAAGAACTGTGTGCCGCGCGCAGCGCTGGTTCCGCCGAGCTTCGTCCAGTAAAAACGCGGACGCTGAAGGTGACCGAGCAGGATCTGCACTTTGCGGTTCCAAGGCGCGGTCATCAATTTGGTCTGGTGCAGCGGCCTTTGGGTGGAATTTGGTCCGGATTGTATACCCTACCGGAGCTTGCGACGGTTCCGCCCGGATTCACGCCCCAAGTGCTCGACCACCGACTCAGCCACAGGAAGTTGCGCGTGCATTTTTATCCGGAATTCGAGGGAAGTTCCGAGCCCGAAATTTGGTTAACCCGCGAAGAGTGGAGCAAGCGCGGCATGCCCCAAGCCTTTGTCCATTGGTTGACTGAATTCCCGTACATTTGACGGCATCGATACTAACTGTACATCGTATACTAATGGCAGGTACCTTAAATAAAGTCATGCTTATCGGCAATTTGGGCAAAGATCCCGAAGCTCGCCGATTTGAGAATGGCGGAATGCTCGTGAAATTCCCCATCGCAACGACCGAAAACTTCACTGATCGCGACGGCAACCGCAAGGAAAGTACCGAATGGCACACGATTGTAGTGCGCAGCCCGCGCTTGGCCGAAGTTTGCGAACGCTTTTTGCACAAGGGAGATAAAGTGTTCATCGAGGGTAAGATTCGTTCGCGTCAATGGACCGACGAGCACAACCAAACCCGCTACAATATTGAAATTTCTGCTGACTCCATGACGATGCTCGGACCTAATCCGATGAAAGGTCGTGAAGACGAGTACGTCAGTAGAAAAGGGAGTTCGACGCATCAAGGTTCGCCAAGCGCGAGCAGCTACCGAAGTAGTCAGGATAATTCGTCATTCACAAATGATGATGACGACTACGAGGGCGACGATCAGTTCTAAGCCCTATTTGGTGAACTTTATCCCTTATTTTGGACGCTGACCCCCTCCCTAGTTTGTGGTTTCTTGCGGTGGACGTAAGTGCTACGACGTTCACATTTATCATTCTTATCATTTTATTGGTAGGATCTGCACTAGCATCGGCTTCTGAAGTTGCCTTCTTTGGTCTTACACCCGGAGAAAAAGATGAACTGGAACGTCAACCCGAAGGCCACAAAGTTCTCGAACTGTGCAGGCACCCAGAGTCACTTCTGGCCACCCTACTCATATGGAATAACTTGTTCAATTTGGGCTTTGTGCTCGTGTGGGGACTTTGGATTGGCCAAGCACTTTCTGAAGGCGGCACCTCTTGGGTACGGGCGTTTTGGGAAACGGGTGTGGCCACCGTCGTCCTGCTCATCGTAGGCGAAGTGGTGCCTAAGTCCGTGGCCAACCAAAAGCGCGTCACCGTAAGCCAGCGCATGGCCTCAGTGATTGCCACTGGAATGAAGATTTCTCGGCCCTTAGCCCATAGTTTGATGGTAACCTCGCGCGCGCTAAGCCGCAATGGATCTGTATCCAACAACGTCACCGTGGCGCAGCTCGAGGAAGCTCTTGAGCTTACCGATTCAGGTGCGACCAACACGGAACAGAAGAAGTGGCTCCGCGAAATCGTGCGCTTTGGGTCGACCAGTATTCGCCAAATTTGCACGCCGCGCCAAGATTTGATTGACGTCTCGTCAGAGTCGTCCTTGGCCGAAGTCTTGCGGGTCGTCACGGAGAGCGGGTATTCGCGGATTCCCGTATTTCAGGGACAGCGCGACCGCATCATCGGAGTGCTGCACTCTAAGGACTTGCTTCCGCTCTTGGGTTCGGCAGACGGATCGTCGTGGCAGCAGTTGATTCGCCCCGCCATGTTTGTCTCTGAAAACATGAAGATTGACGATTTGCTTGGGGACTTCCAGGCAAAAAAAATGCACTTGGCCGTAGTCGTGGACGAGTTTGGCGGAGTTTCTGGGGTGGTCACCCTCGAAGACGTCATGGAAGAAATCGTGGGTGAAATCAACGACGAGTTTGACACCGAAGAGCAAAGCCACACCCAACTTGACGAGAAAACATTCGTGTTTGAGGCGCGCACGCCCTTGAACGACGTCCTTCGGACCATGAACCTCGAGCCCGACGCACTCGACCGCGACCGGGGCGAGGCCGACACCTTGGCCGGACTCATCCTAGAGCAACTCGGGCGCATGCCGCTCAAAGGAGAGCAGCGTGAATTGGGTCCGCTCGCGTGGACCGTAGAGGCCTGCGACCGCCGCAGAATTGTGCGGGTTAAAGTTTCGCGCCGTGAAGATTAGTCGGATTATTCTGACCGCTGGAATTACCGGGGCCGCCGCAGTGGCTGCGGTGCTGTTTTGGCCCAGTTCCGCCGCGATTCCCAAGCCAAAGGGCTACCCGAGAATTGCAGTTCCGAGCGAAACCACGCCGCAGCGCCTCACCGGGCTCGGTTTTGAACTCGACCACCACCCGAGCGCCCGCTGGGAAGCTAAAAATCAAGACGGCTGGGGCGACCTCGTGTACCCCTTTTGCCAGGGCCGCGTGCAGTTTACCTACCTGCCCGTGCGCGGCAACCTCGATGCTCTAGTGGACGACGCACAGGACCTCGCCATGAAGCACAGCGTGGCCGCAG
>DMDX01000172.1:3233-4895 GCA_003451355.1 Cryomorphaceae bacterium | reverse complement strand
CGGTCGCCACTTGGTAGCGGCGTTTTTTAATGGCCTCCACCCGCTTGCGCACCTCACCCACTGGCCCGCCCTCTTCAAGCCATACGAGCAGCGAATCGCGCTTGAGACCCATTGGGGTGCGCATCATGCGGCCCGTCAGGCTGTCAGCTGGCCAGGACCACGTTCGGGCGGCCCATTCAATGCGGATTAACTGGTTGTCGCTGAGCTGGTCCCAGCGCTCGGCACGGTCTGCGCGAACGGCGACGGTGTCCACGGTCTGCGCCCCCAGGCCGAAGGCCAACGAGAAGCAAGAAACCAGAAACCATCCACGCATCGTAGTTAGGCCTTTTTACGCTTGCGGTACCAATCCCAGCCGTAGTAGAGGGCGACAAGAATGGCGAACGGAATCAGGTAGCTGCGTGGCTTGCCTGCGCCGTGCACCACTGTAAACAGACGGTCCTTGCGGATTTTGTCGAGTCCGCTCACAAAGGAGTCCATGCTCCAAAAGATGAATACCGGCTTACCAACCACGTGGTCCTCGGGCACAAAACCCCAGTAGCGGCTGTCCCAGGAATTGTGGCGGTTGTCGCCCATCATCCAGTAGTAGTCCATCGCAAAGGTGTAGCTCGTCACGGGCTCGCCATCAAGCATAAATCGTTCGCCTTCAGGACCTTGCTCGCGAACCAACTCGTGCCCCTCGTAGGCATTGATGGCGTGCTCGTACTTGAGGTAGGTTCCGTAGTTCAGCTCCACCGTACTGCCCTTAGACGGAATCCAAAGTGGCCCGTAATTATCTCGTGTCCAGGCATATACAACTGTATCACTGTGGCCACCCATGGGATTGGGAAACATGAGGGCTCCGCCCACAAAATTGGCGTAGTACCACTGTAGGGCCTCGGGCGTCCCGGGAACAAACGTCGTGTCACCAGCAAGCGCGTCCATCACAAACATGGTGTCAAGGTTGGGCATCTTCGCGAAGTCCGAGAGCGACTCATTCGGAATCGTAACCACGTACTCCGTCTCTGTGATTTGTAGGACGTCGCTTACGTTCTGGTTGTTGACCGTCATGTTGGTCACGTAGTTGATGTCAAAATCCTTCTTGAGCTGGCGTGCGCTAAACCCTTGACCGGGCAGCGTGCGGACGTAGTAGCTAAACTGGGCGTTGCTCCGCTCGGGGAACTCGACTGCCTTGCTGTCCACGTAGACTTGGCCGTGGCGCACTTCGATCGTATCGCCCGGAACCCCCATGCAGCGCTTCACGTAGTGGTCCTTCTTGTCGGCGGGGCGACCGGGATCCTGAGGGAAGTTGAACACCACCGCATCCCCGCGCTCCACGCTGGCGAGGCCCGGAAGGCGCAGGTAGGGCAGCTGAATCCACGTCAGGTAGCTCGGCACGTTGGCAAACGGGATCACGTTGTGCATCAGCGGAATACTCAACGGAGTATTCGGCATGCGCAGGCCGTAGGCCACTTTACTCACTACGAGGTAGTCGCCCACCATGAGCGACTTTTCCATGGACGACGTCGGAATGTTAAACGCTTCAAACGTCATCATGCGAATGGTTCCGGCCGCAACGACCGCCCAAAGAACGTGGTTCACCCAGAGCGGCATGTGTCGGCGGATCTCGTCGTTGCTGCGGGCTCCGCGCTCAAGTTTGGCCGTGTAGTTCAGGTAGCCGAGGTA
>DMDX01000172.1:2579-2995 GCA_003451355.1 Cryomorphaceae bacterium | reverse complement strand
GCCATGGCGTTGTCAACCACCGGTATGTAGGCCAAAATCGTCCACCACCAGGGCCGGTCGGCCACCTGGGTCCAGATGTAGGTGCGGTACACGGGTACGAAGGCCTTCCAGGTTGGAATTCCGGCCGCCGCAAAAAAGCGCCAGGTAATGGCCGATCCGTAAAGATTGAGAAGGAGGTAATAGAGTAGGTATTCCATAATCATTTAAACCGCTTAACGCGCGTCTTGGCCCGACTCAGGTCGAAGCCATGAGGCATAAATTCCGTAGTTTTTGGCGATGCGCTCGACCTCGCCGGCCATGAGCTCTGGCGTGATGTCCTTGACTTTTTTGGCCGGAACCCCCGCAAACACTGAGCCCGCCGGCACGTGCGTGCCTTCGGTCAGAACCGCTCCGGCGGCGACGATGCTGCCCGATTC
>DMDX01000172.1:0-2351 GCA_003451355.1 Cryomorphaceae bacterium | reverse complement strand
GTGCATCCGTGAACCGTCGCACCGTGGCCGATGCTCACTTGGTTGCCGATGGTGGTTCCGTGCTTTTGGTAGGTTCCGTGAATAACGGCCCCGTCTTGAATGTTGACCTCGTTGCCAATGCGAATGAAGTTGACGTCGCCGCGCACCACCGCATTAAACCAAATGGAGCAGCCCTCGCCCATCGACACGTCGCCCACCACCGTGCAGTTGGGCGCCAAAAAGGTCGACTCGGGAATCTGGGGATGCAGCCCGCGCACGGGCAAAATCAAGGCTCGCATGCCCGAATTTACGCCGGAACGACGTCGTCGACCAGCGTCGGAAGCATACGCTGCAGAATATTCTTAATGCCCTGCTGTAGCGTGAGCGTGCTCGACGGGCAGCCCGCGCAAGCGCCCTGGAGTTGCACTTTCACGATTTTGTTCTCGTACCCCGCGAACACAATGTTGCCGCCGTCTTGGGCCACTGCGGGCTTCACGTACTCCTCGAGGATTTCGATAATGCGGGACTCGATGCCGTCTTCGGCATAGGTGGGGGCGTCTGCCTCATCGCCCGACACTTCGGCTTTTTTCTGAGGCGGAACCCCGGTCAGCACTGCCTTGCCCTCTTGAATATGAGCCAGGATGAACTGGCGAAGCTCTTGGGTCACGGCATCCCACTCGACCACGTTGAACTTCTCGACCGCAATAAAATTGGTCGAAATGAACACGTTCTTGACGAACGGAAAATTGAACAGCGCCGCGGCAAGCGGGCTGATTTGAGCCTCTTCAATGTTGGCGAATTCCACGTGGTCGACGTCGATCAGGCGCTTATTGGCCACGAACTTCATCACCCCGGGATTCGGCGTCATTTCGGCATAAACTGATACGGGTACGCGCTGAATTTCCATAGTATTGCAAAGGTACGACTTGGTACCTTTGGGGCTTGAATAATTCACATACCGTGCCGCACATGCTGTCCCGCGTCAATCCGACCCAAACCAAGGCCTGGAAGGCCCTCGAAGCCCATGCCGCCGCCACCTCTGACCGCCACCTTCGCGACCTTTTTGCCGCCGACCCCGCCCGCTTTGACCGCATGCATGTGCGCTTGGAGGATTTGCTTCTTTTTGACTACGCCAAGCACCGCGTGGACGAAACCACCCTTGACCTACTAGCCAAGCTCTTTGAAGAATGTGGCGTGGCTGAAGGTTTTCGTTCGCAGCTCGACGGCGCAGCTATCAACGAAACTGAGGGACGCGCGGTGCTCCACACCGCGCTCCGCTCCAGCTCAACCGAAGCCTTGCTCGTCGACGGCCAGGACGTGCGACCCCTGATCGCCCGCGAACGCGACCGCATGCTCGACTTTGCTGAAGCGGTCCGCAAGGGCGACGTCCGGTCCGCATCCGGAGAAAAATTTAAGCACGTCGTCAACATCGGCATCGGCGGAAGCGACCTCGGGCCCCGCATGGCCGTTGAGGCCCTCAAGCCCTTTGCCCACCGCGGAATCCAGATGCACTTCGTCGCCAACGTCGACGGCGCAGACCTGCACGAGACCCTACAGCTCGTGGACCCGGCCCGCACGCTCTTTTTGGTGGCGTCCAAAACGTTTACCACCCAAGAAACCATGGCGAACGCCGAGGCTGCGCGCACGTGGCTCGTACAGCACCTCGGCGACCCCGGCGTGGTGGCCGACCACTTTGCGGCATTGAGCACCAACCTCGCCAAGGTTGAGGCCTTTGGCATCAGCGCCGAGCGCACGTTCGGGTTCTGGGATTGGGTCGGAGGCCGCTACAGCGTGTGGAGCAGCATCGGGCTTCCACTCGCCATTGCCATTGGGGCAGACGGATTTAGCGCATTCTTGGCCGGAGCCGAGCGCATCGACCGCCATGCCGCCGAGACCCCGTTCCGCCAGAATATTCCCTGGTTGATGGCCGCACTCGGAATTTGGTACCGCAACTTCCTCGGGGCCGCGACGCACGCCGTACTGCCCTACGACCAGTACCTGCACCGCTTCGCCGCGTTCTTGCAGCAAATGGACATGGAATCCAACGGAAAGTACCTGGACCGCAGCGGCCAGCGCGTCACCTACGCCACCGGACCGGTCGTGTGGGGCGAACCTGGAACCAACGGACAGCACGCATTCTACCAACTCATCCACCAGGGAACCGAGCTAATTCCGAGCGACTTTATCGCTTCGGTGGTTCCGCAGCACCCGCTGCACGCGCACCACGCCAAGCTACTGAGTAATTTTTTGGCACAGACCGAATCGCTGATGATGGGACGCCCCGAGGCCAACAGCCCGTTCCGCGTGTTTGAGGGCAACCGCCCAACCTCTACCCTGCTGTTTGACGCCCTAACGCCCGAAGCCCTCGGAGC
>DMDX01000157.1:2903-8032 GCA_003451355.1 Cryomorphaceae bacterium | reverse complement strand
GCCTCAAGAGCCGAAACCTTTCCCATCTTTTTGAAGACGTCAAGGCGACCGTTGGACAGGGCAACTCCGGCGGAATCGTATCCGCGGTATTCTAAACGTTTAAGACCTTGAACAAGGATCGGGTACGCCTCGCGGGGCCCGATGTATCCGACAATGCCGCACATACGCGATTTAGTTTGGTTTGGTGTACCACAAATTTAGCGACATTGGCTCGACCGCGTCGGCGTTGCCGTGCAGTACGGCGCGCAACGGTGACGAAGCCATGCGCTCAGGAATAAGCATCATACGGTAGGACGAGGTAGTGTCCAATCCGAGCAAATCCTGCACGTGGCGGGTGATTTCAAAGCGGTAGGCCCCTTTGCGGAGTACGCCAGAGGCGCTAAATGTTCCGCCCACAAACCCGCGTTGGTAGTCACGAATGAGCGTTTTTGCAGAACCTTTGACCTGCAGCACACTCAATCCGCCCGGTGCCTGGTACTTCAAATTCGAGCCTTCGCGAACCGGAACCACGAGTTCCGCATAGTTCACGACGTAGCCGCTGTCGCGCAGTGCACGCAGTCCGTCAAGATTCAAAACCGTTACCGCACCCCCGAGGCCTTGGATGTAGACCGATGGCTCACCGAGTACCGTGTCCTGAGCTGCCAAATCGAACGCGGCCTGGCTGCGGTCGTGGGTAATCATGTTAAAGCTCTGCACCCCTGAAGTCCATAAGAGGTCGTACACCCCATAGTCAAGACCGGCTGTAGAGGTATCCGCGCGAATCGAATCGTTCGTGTAAAAAATTCGAACCTTCGCAGAGGCGTCGCCCGGATTGAACTGGTACATGGTCTCGTTATTCGGTCCGCCGGACACTATGAGCCCGTTGAAGTAGTCCAAAAAGGCCGCATTCGACTCAAGTACACTCGGGTTGGCCGTCGAGGCGTCCACAATCCACTCCTGAAACTTTTGGCGGCTGAGCTTGAGAAACATCGAGGTCTCGCCTACGCGTACCCCCGTACGAAGGGTTTTAACACCTGCCTTGGGCACAAAACTCGTGTCGCAAAGGGTTTCGCCTGCGGCTGCGGTGCTGAACGCGTAGTACACTGAGTCGGTCAAGGCGGAATCGCTTCGCTGCACCTTAATCTGAAACGCCGCAGTCGTGTCACCGTACCATCCGGCATACGGAAGGATCATGAACACGGAATCTACCGTGGGATTCGCACCAAAATCAGGTGCGACAGAACTGAGCACTACTTGAGTGGCGAACGAAGCCGTCGGGCGTCCAAAAATGGGGTCTTGGTAGCTGCCCACGAGCAGAGCCGCGGGGCGCAGCGTCACCAGCGAGTCAAACGCCTCCGTGTGGGTACGCATCGCTACTTCCGACTTGGTTCCGAAGGCAAACTGACTTCCGTCGACGAAATCCAAACCGATTTCTCCGGTCGACTTTTCGCAGGACGCAAACGCGAACGCGAGTACAGCAACGGCTAAAATCCGACGCATAAAAACTTAGACGAACAGTGACTCGTAAAACGCATCGAGGGCCGCAGGGTTCTCAAGAAACTCTGCTCCGTTGTGCACGGGAACCCCCGCGGCCTTTGCGGCCTCAACCGCGGCGGGAGAAGCGTTCGGGCTCATTTGAAGCACGGCGTCCGAGTGGCGGGCGGCTCCGCAAAAGAGCGCCTCGGCCGAAGGATTGGTAAACTGGTCCATGCCCTGCACTCCGTCAAAGGTCATGCCTTCTTCAAGGCCCTTGTCGAGGCAGCCCTCAAAACCGTTTTCAAAAAGGCTGTAGACCACTTTGGTTCCGGCGAAGTGAGCATCGTCGTTGTGAAACTGGCGCAAGTAGACCGGCAGCGGTGCAGACATCCAGCCCATCACGTGCACGACATCCGGTTGCCAGCCGAGCTTTTTAATGGTCTCAATGATGGATTTGCTGAAAAACAGCGAGCGCGCACCATTGTCGTCGTAAAAGGAGCCTTGGGCGTCTTCCCAGGTGCCCTTGCGCTTGAAGTACTCCTCGTTATCAATGAAGTAGACTTGAATCTTGGCTCCCGGAACGGATGCAACTTTAATGATCAGCGGCTGGTCGTAGTCGTTAATGACCACGTTGATTCCGCTCAAACGAATGACTTCGTGAAGTTGGTGGCGGCGTTCGTTGATAATACCGAATCGGGGCATGAAGGCGCGAATCTCATGACCTAACTCGTTCATTTTCTTTGGAAAAGCCAGTGCGGCATTGGCCAAATCCCCCTCGGGGAAGTAGGGCTTAATCTCGTGTGAAACGTATAAAATGCGCCGCTTTGCCATAATCTCTTCTTATCGTGCCTATAAATTGGCCCACAAAGGTACGGAATTCTAATTTGGCGCTCTAGTTTTGGCCTGTTTTGGCGGAATCTCTCACGGTCCTTCGGACCCTCGACCAACTGCGCGAATGGCGCAGTGCACACAACGAACTTGGATTTGTTCCCACCATGGGGGCATTGCATGCCGGGCACCTCGCGTTGGTGGCCCGCGCTGCTCAAGATGGAGCGCCCGTGTTAGTCAGCATTTTTGTCAATCCTACCCAGTTCAACCGGCCCGAAGATCTCGCCTCCTACCCCCGCGACGAGGACGGAGACATCGCGCTACTGCGGAATTCTGAAGCCGCTGCGGTCTGGTTTCCTTCGGCCGCCGACCTCTACCCCGACGGCGTTCAAAGCCAGCACTTTGACCTGCAAGGGCTCGACACCCGGCTCGAGGGAGCCTTTCGGCCCGGTCACTTTCAGGGAGTTGCCACCGTCGTGGACCGCCTGTTCACACTGACCGAGGCCACCAAAGCTTACTTTGGACTCAAAGACTTTCAGCAAGTTGCGGTTGTGCGCCGTCTTGCGGCACTTCGGGGCGGAACCCCAATCATCGTATCCTGCCCCACCCTTCGCGAGTCGGATGGACTCGCAATGAGTTCGCGCAACAGACTGCTCACTCCGCAGCAGCGCGCCACAGTCCCCGCCATCTACCAAGCCCTGTTGTGGGCGGCCAATGAGGTGCGTGAATTCCCGGCTCCGGCCCGCGCACTTCAGCGAGAGCTGCGCAAAGAACTCGATCGTGCCGAGGGCCTCGTGGTGGAATCCATCGACTTCATCTTCTCTGACACCCTTGAGCCCCTCACCGACCCCGACCGCCCCGTGGACTCCTACGGGCGAAGCGTACACACGCTTCTATCCGTGTATGCCGGGGGAGTTCGGCTCATCGACAACGCCCCGTTGTACCTTTGCCGCAAATGACGATTGAGGTACTCTACAGCAAAATTCACCGCGTCCGCGTCACCGGCGCAGAGTTGAACTACATCGGAAGCATCACGCTCGACAGCGACCTCATTGATGCCGCCAAACTGATTGAAGGTCAGAAAGTTACGATCGTAAACATCGACAACGGCGAGCGCTTTGACACCTACGTTATTCGCGGCGGTAAAGGCAGCGGCGAAGTCACCCTGAACGGCCCTGCAGCTCGCCGCGTGCAAAAAGGAGACGTCATCATCATCATCGCCTATGCCGCGATGAGCATTGAAGAGGCGCGCAGCTACCAGCCGACCCTTCTCTTTCCAGAAGAGCCAACCAATCGTTTAAGGGCCTGATCTTGAACCTTCCTCGCACTCCGAGTTGGCTGAAAACCCTTGTGTTCGCTGCACTGGGGGTTGGCTTGCTCTACTTCGCCTTCAGGGGAGTGGACATCCACGCCGTAGGCCGCGAAATGAGCCGAGCGACGTGGTACTGGTTCGCCGTGAGCATTGCGGTCGGCTATTCCGCCGTGATTTCGCGCGGAATGCGCTGGAAGATCGTCCTCGATTCTATGGGTTACACCACCACCTCATGGAGGGCGACGCACGCCATCGGAATCGGCTACCTCATTAACATGGTGGTTCCGCGCGCCGGCGAAGTGGCCCGAGCCACCGCCCTGCGCCGCAGCGACAAAATCCCTGTCGACATCCTTATCGGCACCATCATCGTCGAGCGCCTCATTGACCTCATCATGATGGCCATTCTGCTCGGAATCACCGTGCTCCTCACCTACCCAGAGCTGCAAAAACTCTTGGCCAGCACCCAGTCTGCACCGAGCGGCGGCGGCAGCGGGTTCCCGTGGATTCCCGTCGTTGGACTCACCCTTGCGGTAGCCTCTTGGCTCCTTCGCCACCGTTTTTTTGAAACTGCTGTCGGCCAGCGCGTACAAACGTTTTTGCGCGGCCTCGCCCAAGGCTTCACCAGCATTGTGCGCCTCAACAAACCCTGGGCCTACCTCGGGCACACGCTGTACATCTGGAGCGCCTACTTTGTGATGGTCTACGTGTGCTTTTTTGCCCTTCCGTCCACAGAGCACATCGGGATCGACCAGGGCCTATTCGTGATGATGGCGGCGAGCTTGGGCATCGTGATTCCCGTTCCGGGGGGCGTCGGAGCCTACCACTACCTCGTAGCCAAGGCCCTCGAGGTACTCAGTATTCCCTACGTCGAAGGCCTCGCCTTTGCCACACTCGTGCACGCCGCTCAGGCACTCATGCTGATGTCTACGGGCATCATCGGGTTCATCGGCCTGAACCGTTTTAAAAACGACTAAGCCGCGCCGGGTGCGTACCTTGGCGTAACCATGGCCAAGACCAAAAAAGCCTTTGTTTGCCAGTCCTGCGGAACCAGCTACCCCCAGTGGGCCGGTCAGTGCCGCAGCTGCAGTGCGTGGAACACCCTCGTCGAAGAAGTTATTGAGCGCGCTCCCGTCGACCAAGCCTGGGTATCCCCCGGTCAGAGCCGAGTTTTGACCCTCGACCAGGTGGACCGCAGCGCCGAGCGCCGCGTCCCCACTGGCGACCTCGAACTTGACCGCGTACTCGGTGGCGGATGGGTTCCTGGGTCACTCAGCCTTTTGGGCGGAGAACCCGGAATCGGCAAGTCCACCCTCATGCTGCAGGTAGCCCTGCATGCTGGTGCCAAAGCCCTCTATGCCAGCGGCGAAGAAAGCGCCGAACAAATCCGAATGCGCGCCGAACGCATCGGCTTTAATGGCCCCGGATGCCACGTCCTCGCCGAAGTTTCGACCTCAAAAATTCTCCAGGCCGCCGAGCAGCTCAAGCCCGACCTGCTCGTGGTCGACTCCATCCAAACGGCCTACAACCCCCAACT
>DMDX01000157.1:0-2599 GCA_003451355.1 Cryomorphaceae bacterium | reverse complement strand
GGACTCTACGAAATGGCCGAACGTGGCCTACAGCCCGTCGCAAACCCTTCAGCGTGGCTTCTGGGCCAGCGGGGTGAGGGCCTCAGCGGTTCCGCCATCGGAATCACCGCCGAAGGCCTGCGCCCACTGCTCGTCGAAGTTCAAGCCCTCGTGTCCACCGCCGTTTATGGCACGCCCCAGCGCAGCTGCACCGGATTTGATACGCGCCGCCTCAACATGCTGCTCGCGGTACTTGAAAAGCGCTGTGGGTTCCACCTCGCCAGCAAAGATGTCTTTTTAAACGTCACTGGAGGCCTTCGCGTTGACGACCCCGCCCTTGACCTCGCTGTGTGCGCGGCCATTTTGTCGAGCCAAGAGGACCGCCCCATCCCTCCAGGCGTCGCGTTTGCCGGCGAAGTCGGCCTCGGAGGCGAACTGCGCCCCATCGCACGAATGGATGCGCGGGTTCTCGAAGCCGGACAGCTCGGGTTTGACTACGTCTGGGGTGCAAAGACGCCGGGCATGCCCAAACAGCCCCATGGGGTCCATTTTGTGGCCCTCGACCGCATCAGCCAGGTCGTCGACAACCTCTTTTAGCAAAAAAGCCGGCCCCAAGGGACCGGCTCTACGTTTGTTGGGCAATCTTTAGTTTCCGATCAGCTCCGCCAGCTCACCCAAGTTGGGC
Source organism: Cryomorphaceae bacterium (assembly GCA_003451355.1). Lineage (GTDB taxonomy): Bacteria > Bacteroidota > Bacteroidia > Flavobacteriales > Schleiferiaceae > TMED14. The sequence continues at coordinate 1,935 of DMDX01000157.1, read as the reverse complement.
GTAATGATGATTTCGGTCCGGCGGTTCTTGGCCTTGCCTTCGGGATTGTCATTGGACGAAATCGGCAAGAACTCACCACGTCCGGCAGCCTGAACACGCTGGGGGGTAACGCCCTTGCCGACGAGGATTTTCACCACGCTCGTCGCGCGCATCACCGAAAGGTCCCAGTTGTCTTTGACGGCGGTTTTTCCGTTGAACGCGTCGCTGTCGGTGTGGCCCTCGACGGCAATCTTTAAGTCTTTGTTCTCATTGAGCACCTTGGCAAGCTCGCCCAGGGCAGAGGCTCCGTCAGGCTGCACGTCCCAAGATCCGCTAGCAAACATCAGGCGGTTGTCAAGCGATACATATACTTGGCCGTTGCGCATCGATACGGTGAGTCCGCGGTCCTTAAACCCAAGTAGGGCATCGGCGAGGCGTTGGCGCAGGTATGCGGCAGCACTGTCCTTGCGGCTGATGAGGCGCTCCAACTCGGCGACGCGCTGCTCGCGCTGCTGAAGGGCGATCTCGAGGCCCATCAAGCGATCCTGCTCGCGCTTGAGCGAATCCTCTTTGGCGGCAAGTCGGGCAGCCAGTGACTCCATGCGCTCGAGCATGGCCTTGTTCTCGGTAAGGTTCTCTTGAACGAGGCGGCTGTTGTTTTTTAGCGCGTACTCGTAGTTGGAATTGAGGTCGCGGTAGGCGCGCTGGAGCTTGCGCATCTCGGCACCTTGGGCGGTCGTGTCTTTGATCGCCCCGTCCAACGCAGCCAGGGCTTTTGCCTTTTGGGCTTCGCTCTCGTTGGCGGCCACACGGGCCTTTTCAGCTTCAACCTTGAGCGATTCCGCCCGCTGAACCGTCGCGTCGTACGACGACTGAAGCTCTGAATACTTTTTGGGCGACACACAGGCGCTGAGGAGCGCGATTGCGGCCAATGCCGCGGCAACTTGAATTCGCATACTACGAAGGTAGTTAACTCCAGCGGAGTCGCACCGGGGCATGATCCGAAAATCGGCAATCCCTCAGGTAGTCGACTGATTGTACCCGCTCAGGGCTGTTCGTCACCCAGTGGTCGATGCGCCAACCTTTATTTCGGTCAAAGGCCCCAGACCGCATACTCCACCAGCTGTAAACCTCTGTAGCGCAGGGATTCACGTGGCGAAACGCATCGAACCAGCCCTTTGCCTCAATGGACGCCATCCACGCGCGCTCTTCGGGGGTGAATCCAGGCGTACCGTCAAGGCGCTTAGGGTCGTGGACGTCACCCGCTGCTGGCGCCAAATTCCAGTCTCCGCCGAGCACTACGGGGCCGTGAATCGGCTGCAACCATCCGCGTAGTGCCTCTAGTGCTTCGAGCTTGAGCGCCTGCCGAAGTGGGCCCTGCGAACCCGAAGGCAAGTACAGATTCACCCAGCGCACCCCGTCAACTTCGACCGCGATGCACCGGCCCTCGTCGCGAAGTGAATCCGGCATCCAGTTCAAATCGAGTACGCCGCACGGACGCCGACTCAACATCGCAACGCCACTGTATCCCGGTTTAACCGCTAAATCGGCTACCACATGCCATCCGTCGGCAAGCGACCGAAGGCCCTCCAAATCATTCCACTTCACCTCCTGAATAAAGACAAGGTCCGGGTTCTCAGCATCAAGCCAAGCACCCAGACCCTTCTTCCATGCAGCCCGAAGGCCGTTGGCATTCAGGCTTACCGCCTCCACTTAGTTCAGAACCAGCGTGGACGTACCGATTTTGGCGTTGTCGCTAAACACCTCAACCGTGTAGGTTCCAGGCTTGAGCGTCGAATTGAGGTCAAATGCGGCACAGCTCTGTACTTGCTTGCCCTCGTACATAATCTCAGACTTCGCAGAGAAGTAAATGGTCTCGCTACCCACCTTCATGCTGCGTTCGTCGCTTTGGCTCGGAAGCACGCGTCCATCAGGCGTATTGATGCGCATGTACAC
>DMDX01000050.1:10702-11072 GCA_003451355.1 Cryomorphaceae bacterium | reverse complement strand
TGATCATCGCCTTGGTTTGGGCCACATCGATGTCTCCCGCAATAGAGAGTGTGGCGTTGTTGGGCACGTAGTACTTTTTGTAGAAGGCCATGAACTCCTCAAGGGTCGCGGCATTCAGATCGTCCATGGATCCGATCGGAACCCAACGGTAGTTGTGCTGTGTAAATGCTCGCTTAAACATTTCTGAAAGGAAGCTCGCGTAGGGCTGGTTGTCGACGCGCTGGCGCTTCTCTTCTTTGACGACTTCGCGCTGGGTATCCACACCGACTTGGTCGATCTTGGCGTGAAGCATGCGCTCAGATTCCATCCACAAACCGAGCTCGAGCTGGTTCGACGGAAGGATTTCGTAGTAGAAGGTGCGGTCGTTGCT
>DMDX01000050.1:9103-10425 GCA_003451355.1 Cryomorphaceae bacterium | reverse complement strand
AGCAAGTGCTCAAAGAAGTGGGCGAACCCGGTGCGGGTCGGAATTTCGTCCTTTGAACCGACGTGGTAGAGGACAGATACGGCGACCAAAGGATTGCTGTTGTCTTGGTGCAAGATGACGTGCAGGCCGTTGGGGAGGTCAAAGGATTCGAACTTGATCTGGGCCTGCAGCGGCTGGAGCGCGGCGGCCAAGACGATTCCGAATCCGAGGAATAAGTTCTTCATGGCGTTAATTTTACAAGGTTTCGAAGGTACAACGACTTAGTTGCTCGCGCGCCGCGGAACCTTACAGCCACCAATTTCTGCAAAATTGAGGCCAGCATCTTCGGTGGAGGGGATTTTTTTACGTATCTTTGCAACCCCTAAGAAAATTCGTTATGTACGCAATTGTAGAAATAGCAGGGCTGCAGTACAAAGTGCAAAAAGATCTGCGCGTGTACGTCAACCGTCTGCCCAACCAAGAAGGTGAGTCGATCTCTTTCGACCGCATTTTGTTGGCTGAGGACAACGGTACCGTAAGCGTGGGCGCCCCAGTTATCGAAGGAGCTGTAGTTTCAGCTACCCTTCTCAAGCACCTTCAAGGTGACAAGGTTATCGTCTTCAAAAAGAAGCGCCGCAAGGGCTACGAGAAGAAAAACGGTCACCGCCAGGCCCTGAGCCAAATCTTGATCACCGACATTAGCTTGTCGGGTGCCAAGAAAAAGGCCGCTGCCAAAAAAGTTGAAGCCACCGAAGAGGTAGCTGAAGAGCCCAAAAAGAAAACCACGAAGGCCGCTAAAACTGCGGCTGCCGAATAATTCGATTGAACCATGGCACACAAGAAAGGTGTAGGTAGTTCCAAGAACGGACGCGAATCAGCGTCGAAGCGACTAGGTGTAAAAATTTTTGGTGGCCAACCCGCTACGGCTGGTTCTATCATTGTTCGCCAGCGCGGCACGCATCACAATGCTGGATCTAACGTCGGAATTGGCAAGGACCACACGTTGTTCGCGCTGAGCGAGGGCATCGTAGAGTTCCAAAAGAAAGCCGGAAACAAGAGTTTCGTTTCGGTCGTTCCCTTTACCGAGGGCGGCGAGGCTTAATAAGTTGTTTTTAAGTATACCAACCCCCTGAAGCTTCGGCGCCAGGGGGTTTGTAGTTTTGTACCAGTTCTAAGATTATGCTGACGCTTCACACCATCCGCACCAACCCCGAGGCCGTGATTACCGCGCTCGCCAAGCGCAACATCAATGCCCGTCCCGCCATTGAGTCCCTGCTTGCGTTGAACGAGCAGCGCCGCCGCATTCAAACCGAAACCGAAACCCTTCAGGCCGAAGCCAACCG
>DMDX01000050.1:8672-8961 GCA_003451355.1 Cryomorphaceae bacterium | reverse complement strand
CCGTGAAAGCCCGCACTACCGAAATCAAGTCGCAAATTCAAAGCTTCGCGAGTGAACTCGAGCTGCTCGAAGGCCAAGAGCGCGAGCACCTACTGCGCTTGCCCAACATGCCGCACGATTCCGTGCCGGCAGGTAAGTCCGCTGAAGACAACGTAGTGGTGAGCGAATGGAGCCCCGAATGGGCGTTGGCCGAAAACGCGGTTCCGCACTGGGAATTGACCGAGCGCTACAAGCTCATCGATTTTGAGCGCGGCGTCAAGGTGAGCGGAGCGGGATTCCCCTTCTATAC
>DMDX01000050.1:7652-8422 GCA_003451355.1 Cryomorphaceae bacterium | reverse complement strand
CAGTTGCCCGACAAAGACGGCCAGATGTACCATGTGGGCGAGGACCAGCTGTACGCGATTCCGACGGCAGAAGTGCCTGTGACCAACATGCTGCGCGACGAAATCGTACCAGAGGGAGACCTGCCGGTGAAGCTGACGGCCTACAGCCCCTGCTTTCGCCGCGAAGCAGGCTCGTACGGCAAGGATGTGCGCGGCCTAAACCGCCTGCACCAGTTCGACAAAGTGGAGATCGTGTGCGTGGAGCACCCCGAGAAGTCCTACGACCGCCTCGAGGAGATGGTCGCCCATGTGGCCGGATTGCTTCAGGACCTCGAACTGCCCTACCGCGTGCTGCGCCTTTGCGGCGGCGACATGGGCTTCACCTCTGCCCTGACCTACGACTTTGAGGTCTGGTCTGCGGCCCAAGAGCGCTGGCTCGAGGTGAGTTCCGTGAGCAACTTTGAGACGTTTCAGACCAACCGCTTGATGCTGCGCTACCGCAGCGAAGCCGACGGAAAGCCGCACTTGGCCCACACCTTGAACGGATCGTCGCTGGCGCTTCCGCGTGTGGTGGCCGCGCTGCTTGAAAACAACCAAACGGCAGAGGGCATTCGGATTCCGAAGGCACTGGCCGCATATACTGGATTTGAATGGATTCGTTAGTACTGCGCGCCGCAGCTTTAGGGCTAGCGGCCTTAAGCTTCGTAGGTTGCGGCCGTCGCGGACCGCTCGGGGACGAAGTAATGGCGCTGCGCACCACCGTCGATTCGTCGAACACGGTGCTGCAGTCG
>DMDX01000050.1:4496-7454 GCA_003451355.1 Cryomorphaceae bacterium | reverse complement strand
ATTTTTCGCGAGGACTTTGAATGGCTGCGCAACAGCCACCGCGCCCTTTTTAAGTTCGAATCCTTGCGCCGCGGCGAAGAGTGGGACCGCCTCTTGATTGCCTCACGCAACCAACTGGACGCGCTGCACCACGACTGGAGCGAGCGGCTGCTTAGCGAAGATTCGACGCGGATTGGGCTAGAGATGGAGAAGAACATGGTGCTTCCGCTTTTGGCCACCATTCATACGCGACTGGACGAAGTCCGGTTTGTACTCAAGCAAAACGACAGCCTGGACCTGCACTTTCAGCGCTTGTGGGACAACTGGGACGCCGCCAAGTAATGTACACCTACAACGTCACGGTGAGTGTGGACGCGAGCGTTCACGAGGAATGGCTCGAGTGGATGCTCGGCACCCACATGCCTGAGGTACTGGCGACGGGGATGTTTGCCGACGCTACCCTGCACGAGGTTTTGGTCGACGAAGAGTCCGGCCCAACCTATGCGGCACAGTACCGCTTTCACGATTTAGCGGACCTACAGCTGTACCAGCAAGTTCACGCCCCTGGGCTTCAAGAAAAGTCGGCCGCCAAGTTTGGTTCTAAGGCGTTGGCCTTTCGCACCATCCTTCGCACGGTTGACCAATTGGACGGACCGGTGATTCCGCCCTCGCTGTAGTATGGGAGCGCCCAGCCGTCCGGAGTTCGTCGTCGCGACGCTGCCCAACGGGCTGCGCTGGGTGCACCGACCTACGGCTTCGCCCACGGGCCACATTGGGCTGCACCTCAAGGCGGGTTCGCGGGACGAGACGCGCGAGGACGAGGGCCTCGCCCACTTCACCGAGCACTTGATTTTTAAGGGCACAGCGCGCCGCAAAGCGTTTCACGTGCTTAGCCGTTTGGAAGGCGTGGGAGGCGAGTTAAACGCCTACACGGGTAAGGAAGACACGCTGCTCTACGCCAGCTTCATGGTCGAGCACTACCGCCGCGCCATGGACCTTCTCTTTGACATCGTCAAGCATGCGTCAATCCCGGAGCGCGAGGTTCCCAAAGAGCGCGAAGTGATTCTCGACGAAATGGACGGCTATAAGGACAATCCGTCCGAAGCGCTGTTTGACGAGTTCGACGCCCTGCTCTACCCGGATCACCCCCTGGGAATGAACATTTTGGGGCGCCGCGAGACCGTTTCTCGCTTTGAGCGCGCCGACGTGCTGCGCTTCATTCGCGCGCTGTACCGGCCCGAGCATGCGGTGCTGAGTTCCGTAGGCGGAATTTCAGTAGCCCGCTTCGCGCGACTGGCCGAGGAGTTTGGCGGAACCTGGACCACCGAAGGTTCCGCACCCCAGCGCGTGGACGCGCCCAAGCCAGCTCGCTTTGACGTCAGCATCGAAAAAGAAATCAACCAAAGTCATTTGGTGCTGGGCGGAGAGGCTCCGACGGTACACGAAGACGACTACACCGCGGCCGTACTGCTGAACAATGTGCTCGGCGGCCCCGCCATGAACAGCCGGCTGAACATGAACATCCGCGAGCGCCACGGGATCGCGTACCAGATCGAGAGCTTTATCAACGCCTACGCCGACGGCGGGCATTGGGGCGTGTATGCCGGCACCGACCTCGAGACAGTGGACCGCGCCGAACGCCTGATTCGCAAGGAGCTGGATGCGCTGGGCCAAGGCCTTAGTCCGCGCGCCCTCGAGCAAGGCAAGCTTCAGCTGCTGGGCCAAATGGCCCTTGCCCAAGAAAGCGGTCAGGGATTGATGACGGGGCTGGGCAAATCGCTCCTCGTGTACGACCGCATCGATCGCTTTGACGAGCTGGTGATCAAGGTAAACGCCCTGACTGTGGCTCAGTTGCGCGATGTAGCAGAGCGAATGTTTGATCCCACGGGGATTAGCCGTTTGCGCTATCTTGGGACGCTCACCGAGTAATTGCCCATGGAATTTCTGCCTCCCGAAATCGACGACTACGCGGGCCTGTTCACGGCTCCCCCCTCGCCCCTTCTTGAGCGAATCGAACGCGAAACCTGGCAGCAGGTACTCATGCCGCGCATGTGCAGCGGGCACCAGCAGGGTCGCTTCTTAAGCCTGATCAGCAAGCTGGTTGGTCCGCGCCGCATTCTTGAGGTCGGAACCTACACCGGCTATTCCGCCCTATGCATGGCCGAAGGCCTGGCACCCGATGGCCGCTTAATGACCATGGACGTCAATGCCGAGCTCGAAACGCGGGTACGCGGGTACTTTGCGGACTCGCCGTTTGCCGCACAACTCGACTTCAGGGTGGGTGACGCGCGCGAGCTGATTCCGCAGCTCGACGAAACCTGGGACCTCGTCTTTTTGGACGCCGACAAGGAGAACTACCTCACCTACTACGAAATGGTAGTGGACCGCGTGCGTCCCGGCGGACTCATTCTAGCCGACAACGTACTGTGGAGCGGAAAAGTGGCTGACCCCAGCGTCAGCGACCACGAAACCGACGCCCTGCGCGCCTACAACGCCCATGTGGCTGCGGACCCGCGGGTGGAGCACCAGCTGCTACCCTTTAGGGACGGGATTATGGTGGCGCGGAAGCTCCGCTAGCCGATTTAGCTGAGATTGGCTGAGATTGGCTCGTTGGCCAGCCTTGAGTACTGTTGTAAACTATAAACGAGTAATTGATTTACTTACCTGACTTTCAAATATTTGCTTGATTTCGCAAAATTGAAAAAAAGTAAAATCCGGTTATAACCGGACAAAAGAAGTTAGGTAACCGGGGCAGTTGGCGAATTGGTACCTAGGGCGGCGTTGAAGTTGTTGGCCATAACTAGTTACCAGCAGCCAGCAACGACCTAACGTACTCCAAATCCTCAGGACTGTCCACGCCGATTCCGGCGGCGGCCACTTCGGCACTGTAGATGGGGAATCCGGATTCGTGCCAGCGAAGCTGCTCGAGGCGTTCGCGGACTTCACCGGGTGTAGGCTGTAGGGTGACGAGCTGGGGTA
>DMDX01000050.1:0-4185 GCA_003451355.1 Cryomorphaceae bacterium | reverse complement strand
GATAGGTCGGCGGCGCGGGCGGGCGTTACGAGGGTTCCGATGCGGACCTCGGGGCGGCGCATGAGGCGCACAAGGGTTTCGAGGTCGTGCGCCTGAACGAGGGGTTCGTCGCCTTGGACGTTCAGGACGATTTCGGGGCGCGGACCCTCCCAGTGGGCGAGAACTTCGGCGGTGCGGGCGGTTCCGTTGGGGCAGTCGGGCGAGGTCATGCGCACGCGGCCCCCGAAGGCAAAGACGGCATCAGCGATGCGTGCGTCGTCGGTGGCCACCACCGCGGGTAGGACGGCCGAGACGCGTTCCCAGACGTGCTGGATCATCGGCTTGCCGGCAATGTCCGCCAAAGGTTTACCCGGAAGTCGGGTGCTGGCGTAGCGGGCCGGAATGACGGCAAGAACCTCTGACATACGGCTCGTTATGCGCCGTATTGGGCGCTGTAGTAGTCGAGGTAGGCACCGCTGGTGACGTTGCGCAGCCAGGTTTCGTTCGAGAGGTACCAGTCGATAGTTTCGCTGAGGCCCTGTTCGAAGGTCACGGACGGCTTCCATCCGAGTTCGCGGTGGATTTTGGTGGCGTCGATGGCGTAGCGCTTGTCGTGGCCCGGGCGGTCCTTGACAAAGGTGATGAGTCGGGCGCAGTCGCCCTCGGGGCGGCCGAGCTTGGTGTCCATGGTGCGGCACAAGAGGTGCACGAGGTCGATGTTCTGCCACTCGTTCCATCCGCCGATACAGTAGGTTTCGCCGTTGCGCCCGTCGTGGTAGACGGCGTCAATGGCCGAGGCGTGGTCCTTGACGTAGAGCCAGTCGCGCGTGTACTTGCCGTCGCCGTACACCGGCAGCGGCTTGCCCTCGATGATGTTGTGAATCATGAGCGGAATCAGCTTCTCGGGGAAGTGGTTCGGCCCGTAGTTGTTGGAGCAGTTCGAGATGACGATCGGCAAGCCGTAGGTCTCGTGGTAGGCGCGCACAAAGTGGTCGCTGCTGGCCTTTGAGGCGCTGTAGGGGCTGTTGGGACTGTAGGGGGTCTCTTCGGTGAAGAAGCCTTCGGCGCCGAGGGCTCCGAATACCTCGTCGGTCGAAATGTGGTAGAAGCGCTTGCCCTCAATGGCTCCGGCCCACGCTGTGCGGGCGGCGTTCAGCAGGTTGACGGTGCCAATGACGTTGGTCTCGACAAAGGCCATCGGATCGGTGATGGATCTGTCCACGTGGCTCTCGGCCGCGAGGTGAATGATTCCGTCGGGCTGGTAGCGGTCGACGAGGTCCTGAACGGCGGCGGCGTCGCGGATGTCGACGCGCTCAAAGCGGTAGTTGGCGGCCTGATCGACGTCCGCGAGGTTTTCAAGGTTGCCGGCGTACGTCAGCGCGTCAACATTGACGATGGTGGTCTCGGGGTAGCGCTGTACAAAACGGCGAACGACGTGCGAGCCGATGAATCCGGCTCCGCCGGTAATGAGGACTGTGGGCATCAGGGAGCGATAATGAGGGTTTGGCGGTGCAAAATTAGGGGTTCCGTCTGCTCCCACCATTCACCCCAAAAGCCGATTCGTACCCAATATGTGCCGCGCGGAAGGTGTCCGAGCCACGCGTAGACCTCGTTTCGGCCGGCCCGAACCTGAGCGTACGCTACTTCGACCACGGCTCCGGAGGCGTCAACTACTTCAAAATCAATGTGGCCCTTGCCCGGAGCATCAATCAGTGCAAAAACCTCGCTAGATGTGGGATTCGGAAACAGCAACGGGGCGGGCGCATCGGTAAGCGGAAGCACAATGCGCTCGTCCACGCTGCAACCTCGGCTGTCCGTAACCCGCACGTAGAGGGTGTCGCCGCCGCAGGCGGTTCCGCTCTGGGGCGAAGTACTGCCGTCGCTCCAGGCGTAGGTGAAGGGATCACTGCCCGAGGCCGAAGCGGTGGCGGTGCGTTCGCATCCCTGGCCGCTGGCGAGCAACTGCACGCTGAGCACGGTCGAATCGGGGGACTGAAGCAGGTGCATCCAGGTTCCGTTACCGTTGTTGCCCAGGGCATAAAAGCCGGCGAGCCATGCTTGACCGGGGGTGCTGTAGTCCTGCTGGATTCCGAAGTAGTCGCCCCATCGCTCGGCCCCGCCGAGCTTACTGACGTTTCCGAGGCCCGCCTTGAGTTCGACGACGGGACTGTAGGTTCCGTCGTTGCCGTAGTAGACGGCCGAGTAGCCGGCGAAGTCGCTGGGCGACACGTGGTTGAATCCGATAAGCAGCTCACCGTCGCATCCCTCATTGCCGATCCAGGTGAGGTTGGGGTATCCAAAGTAGCGCACGGGGTCGCCAATGACGTGGCCGAGCAGGGTGTCGGGGGCATGGCCCACCGGAACGATTCCGTGGTAAATGGCCGAACGCTGCGTGGCAAAGTCGCGCGTGGTGCTGACGAGGTGCACGCTGCCGTCAGGCATTTCTTGAGCGCCCAACCAGCGTCCGTCGTTGGTCTGCATGCCCTTGGTGGGGTCTGTGGCCGGCGTGGACGGCTGTCGGCCATTCGGCGGAAGCCCGTAGGGCTGGCTCGCGCGGACCACGTGGATGCCGTAGGAATGGGTTCCGCCCACCGCGCTGTCAGCGCGCGTCAAGAAAAACACCGTGTCGTTTTGGGCGTCGAAGTTGCGGTTGCTGGCCCACATGGGCTTGGACGTGTAGCCATCCCATCCGGTGACGGCGACGAGGTTGCGGATCCATCGTCCATTGGTGGCGAATCCGTGGTGCAGCTCTGAGGGAAGCGTGGCTGCCCCCGCGTAGCCGGCGGCCTTGTCCATTTCCCAGATCACGGTTCCGTCAAAACCCACCTGCCAGCTGACGTTGGGCACAATCAAGTTGATGGACATCACGAGCTTGTCGTCGGTAAAGGCCATGGACGGAAAGTCGCTCCAGCGGTTGTTGCTGAGCGGATTGCCGGGGAGCGTGTAGGTGTTCCAGCCCGCATTGGGGTCCTTGGACTGGCTGAAGCAGACGACGATTTGGCTGCTGGCCGGGGTATTGCCCACAAAAAACAGTAGCACCCAGCGTTCGGCGACCGGGTCGTACAGCAGTCGCGGATCGCTGGCGTACGACGATGTTTGAAGGCCCGAGGCGGCAATGAGCGGAATAAACTGCTGCGGAAAGAGAAAGGTGTCGGTGCGCAGGTCCCAGCCCCAAATGAGGGTATTAACTGCGCTCAGCACCATCGAGTCCCCGTAGGCGATGGTGTTGTCGTTGGGGGTTCCGCCCGAAATCGGAACCTGGACGCCGTTGACCGCAAACACGCGCTTCATACTGAGGTCGTGGCGCACCAAGGGCTCTGCGGCCATCGTTTTCTGGCTCCGCGGGGCGTCGGCGTCGGAAGCGGTTCCGAAGCGTTCCGCGTGCTGGGCCTTCAGCGCGTTCAGCTGCGTAGCCTTCGCAAATTCGTCGGGCGCCTCGAGGTGGGTCACGCGCAGTTCCATGGACGGCTGGATTTCGTCCATTCGAAACTGATGGGTGCGCGGAATGTCAAACTTCACGGGCTGGGCCAGCGCCGGAAGCGCCGTGAGGAGGATCAGAGCAAGGATTGGTCGCATTGCTCTAAAGTACGAAGGAGTTGGTTGGCAACTAGCCGCCAGCAACTAGCTGTTAAGACTCTGCTGCCACCTCCACGCGTCCGCCATGGCCTCGTCGAGGGACTTTTGAGCGGTCCAGCCGAGGACTTCGGTGGCGCGGCGGGTGTCGGCATAGGCGGCGATGACGTCTCCGGCGCGGCGGGGGGCAAAGCTCCACTGCAGGGATTCGCCGGTGGCGCGCTCAAAAGACTGAATGACTTCGAGGACGGTGGAGCCTTCGCCGGTTCCGAGGTTAAATACTTCAAACGCTTCGGCCATGGAGCCGTTGAAAATGCGTTCAAGGGCCACCACGTGGGCGGCGGCAAGGTCGACGACGTGGATGTAGTCGCGAATGGCGGTTCCGTCACGGGTCGGGTAGTCGTTGCCGTAGACCTGAAGGGGTCCGCGCAAGCCGGCCGCACTTTGGGTGATGAAGGGCACCAGGTTTTGGGGCACGCCAAGCGGAAGCTCTCCGATGCGGGCCGAAGAATGGGCTCCGATGGGGTTGAAGTAGCGCAGGGCAATGACCTTGAGACCGAAGGCTCGGACGGCGTCGCGCAGGATTTCTTCGCCCACCTGCTTGGTGTTGCCGTAGGGCGACTCCGCGGGCTT
>DMDX01000097.1 GCA_003451355.1 Cryomorphaceae bacterium | reverse complement strand
CAACTGGCAACTAGTAGCTGGCAACTGGCGCTCCGCGCTCCGCGCTCCGCCCCCCTACTTGGCCTTAAGCACCAAGTATCCGTTGGCCGGGAGGCTCAAGGTTCCGCTCTTAGACAAGACCACCGACTCGCCCGTGAAGTGGTTCACGTAGTCGCCAGCGGGAGCGCCTGAGAACGTCACCTCGGTGGCCTTGGTGTCAAAGTTGGTGAACACGACTACGCTGTTGCCGTCCTTGGCACGGCTGAACGCGTAGACGCGGGAATTGCCGGTGGCGATGCGCTTCTGGGCTCCGCCAAAGTCGCCGCTGTTGAGGGCGGGATTCTCGTGCTTCAGGGCGCTCACCTTGGTGTAGAAGGCGGCCTGCGACGTGCGGCTCCAGTCGATCGTGTCGCGCTCAAAAAAGCGGAGCGACTTGTTGAGGCCCACCTCTTGGCCGCTGTAGATCAGGGGCATGCCCTGCTCCATCGTGGCACAGATCACGTAGGCGGCTTGGGCGTTGGCGCCGATGCGCTTCTCGACCGTTCCGTTCCACGAATTCTCGTCGTGGTTGTCGATGAAGTACATGCGGTAGCCGTCCTGCGGGAAGTCCTTCTCTTGGCGCTCCAGGTAGGCATCGATCGTGGCGACGTCCTCGCCCTGGCAGGCCTTGTTGAGCAGGTGGTGGAACTCCCAGCCGTAGGTCATGTCGCACTGCGACTCGTGGGCCCAGTAGAACTCGGTTTCGCCCAGCAAAAAGATCTCGGGATTCTCGGCGCGCAGCATCGCGTTGGTCTGTTGCCAGAACTCGAGGGGCTGTCCGCCCATCATGTCGTAGCGAAAGCCGTCGATCTTCATGTTCCTGAGCCACCACATCAGCTCGCCCTGCATGGCCGTCCACAGCTCTTTGTTGGCGTAGTCGAGCTCAGCCACGTCGGTCCAGTCGGTGGGCTGGTTGTGGTCGTTGCGGCCGTTGCTGATTTCGCCGGTGGCAGAATCGCGGTAGTAGAACTCAGGGTGCTCGGTCATCCAGTGGTGGTCCCACGACGTGTGGTTCGGAACCCAGTCCAAAATCACCTTCATTCCCAGCTTGTGTGCCTCATCCACCACGCGGGCAAAGTCGGCGCTGTCGCCGAATTCCGGATTGATGGCCGTGTAGTCCGAGATGCTGTAGTACGAACCGAGCTCGCCCTTGCGCTTTTCGACGCCAATGGGGCTCATGGGCATAAACCACAAGATGTCGGCACCAAGGTCTTTGATGCGCGGAAGCTCTTTTTCAAACGCGTCCAGACTGCCTTCGGGCGTGTACTGGCGCACGTTGACCTCGTAAATCACGGCGTTCTTGGACCAGTCGGGGTGAAAGGCGTGGGCTGTTTCTTCAGCGGCCTTGGGGGCGCAGGCGGCGGCCATGGCGGCGGCTACTGCAAAAGCGAGAAGCTTCTTCATTGGGGGGTTACTTGTTGGATTTGATGTAGGCAAAATTTCGGGCCGGAATCTCGGCCTTAACGGTGCTGAGCGTGCCCTCTCCAGCCACGACGCGGGCATCGGGGCCGAGGTCGTTGATGCGGACGGTCACGGGCTTGTCGCCGCGGTTCAGTACAATGCGCATGGTCTCCCCGGGGTAGGTGCGGGTGATGATGAGCACGTCCTCGCCGACGCTGCGAATGGCGGTCTGGCCGTAGCACAGCGCCAGGCTGGAGCGGCGCTCTTGAAAGACGTCGGACGTGCGCGAACGCAGCAGACGCTGGGACTTGCTGAACGGCGAAGGCCTTCCGGAAGCCTCAAAATCCATGTCGCGGCGGTTGTCGGGGTCGTTGGCTCCTTCGAGGCCTACTTCGTCGCCGTAGTAGCACACGGGAATTCCCGGAATCGCGCAGTTGAACGCGTGCAGCAGGGCGAGGCGGTCGAGCCCGGCCTCAGTGGCCTTAGGCGTCGCGCGGGTGTAGCCGGCGAGCTTCGTGTCCTCTTGAGGCGACACGTGGCCCGAGGCAAGGGTGACAAAGCGCGGACGGTCCTGGTTTCCGCTGATGTTGCCCATCAAGTGGTTGGGACCGTAGGTCGCCAAGCTGGACTCGAGGGTGGCTTTGAGCGACGTGGCGGTTCCGCCCAAGTTGCCAAAAAAGGCGACGGCCGCGTCGTAGAGGTTGAAGTCGAACTGCGCGTCGAGCAGTCCGCTGCCCACGTAGCTGTTGATGAGCTCGGGTGACCCGTAGGTTTCGCCAATTTGGTAGAGACGGCGGCCCTCGGCGTACGCGACCTGCTCCTTGAGCTTGCGCGTCAGGGTGCGCCAGTACAGCAGGTCCACGTGCTTGGACGCGTCGTGGCGAAACCCGTCAAACCCGTAGTCCTGCACCCACGGCAATGCCGAGTCGGTCATCGCCATCACGACGTCAGGCCGCTGCGAGTTCAGGGTCGGAAGGTGCGTGTCGAACCACGTTGTCAGGCGGTGGTCGTCCCAGCGCTCGGTGTTGAGCGACGAGTCGGGCAGGTAAAGCGACGTGATCCAGTCTGGGTGGGCCTTGAGCACGGGGTGCTCGAGGTGCACGTGGTGGCCGACAAAGTCAATCAGCGTATTGAGGTTGCGGTCGTGCGCCACTTGGTTGAATCGGCGGATTTCGTCGGCGGTTCCCATGCGGGCGTCTGGCTTGGACGTGCTGGTGGGCCAGTACCCGTGGTAGCCTGAGAAGCGAGTGTACACGCCGCCCTTGTTCCAGAGTCCCCATGCGCCCTGCGGGTTGCGGTGCAGTGGCGAAAGCCAAATGGTGTTGAACCCGAGTGATTCGAAGTATCCCTTCTCGAGGCGCTGCTGGACGCCCTCGACGTCTCCGCCGTGGTAGTCGTTGGCGGGGAGCACGTCGCTGCGGTTCAAGGGTTTGTCGTTGAGCGGGTTGCCGTTGCTAAAGCGGTCGACTAGGGCAAAGTACATGGTCGCCGATTCCCAGTCGTCGCGGCGCAGCTGGGCCGTCGAATTCACGACGCGGCCTTCGTGCAGCGGAACCATCGCTTCTCCGCCAAAGCGGTCCGCGTTAAACGTGTACAGGTGCAGTTGGCTGCGTTCTGCACTGCCGGCTACTGACGGAATCGCCACGCGCAGACTGCCGTCTTCTGCGGACCGCACCGAAACCTGGTAGGTGTTCCAAAACGCGATCAACTCTTGGCCCTTGGGCAGGGCCTTCACGGCAAGCTCGCCTTCGCGCTCGTCAAGAATCTGGATGGGGGCGCAGTCTTGGCCGGGTTCGGCAACCACGAGTATGTCGTTGGCTCCGCCCAATCCGTTCGGGACCTTGGTGGGGTTGTTGGGGTCGTTGACCTCGATTCCGCCCACCGTGAACTTGTATTCGTAGCGGCCGGGCTTGAGGTTGAGCTTCAGTCGGGCCACGTTCGCGGTGTCGCGCGCCATTGGGTGGCTGCTGCGGTTCCACGCGTTAAACGTTCCAATCAGGTATGCGGTGGCAGCGCTGTCGCCGGGGTTGAGCGGCAGGCTGAATTCCACTTCCTGGACCGGAGCCTGGCGAAGCACCAAGTGGTAGGTTCCGCCGGCGGCCTCGATGCTGGCGACGCCCAAGGGTTGCTTCATGCGGCCTTCGACGCGCCAAATGGCGGAATCTTGCTGCCACTTCACCGTCAGCCCCTCAGGGAAGGTCCACTCGTCCAGCTCGCTGAGCAGGTAGTCGGTCGCGTAGATCTTGGTTACGCCCTCAGAAGCGAGGTCGACGGGGCGCCATCCAAGGCCGGCGTACTCGTCGCCAAGGTCTACGGATCCGGAACCGCCACAGGCGGTGAGCACGGCGGCGGCGATGCTTAAAAGGGTGAAACGTTTCATGCGTGGGTATAGGTTTGTTCGCTGCCTGCGGCGAGCTTCTGGAGGGTTCCGCCCACATAGAATTCCGCTGCAGACCCCTCTAAGTTACACACGGTCAATTGGTTCTGCTCGACGCGGACCGAGAGCAAGGCTCCGCGCCAGCGCAGGTGGAAGGTGATTCCGCCCCACTGCTCGGGCAGGAACGGCTTGAAGTGCAGGTCCTCGCCGACCAGGCGCATTCCGCCAAATCCGTAGACGACGGCCATCCAGGCGCCGCCCATCGCCGTGACGTGCAGGCCCTGGTAGACCTCTTTGTTGTAGTCGTCGAGGTCCAAGCGTGCGGTGCGGTGGTAGAGCTCGTAGGCCTTGGCCGCGTAGCCGAGGCGGCAGGCAAGCACGGTGTGCACGCTGGGCGACAGCGAGCTTTCGTGCACGGTCAGGGGCTCGTAAAAGTCAAAGTGCTTTTGGAGCGTTTCGACGGGCGTGCGGTCTTCAAAAAAGAACATGCCCTGCAGCGTGTCGGCCTGCTTGATGTAGGGCGAACGCAGGATGCGGTCCCAGCTCCACTTTTGGTTGATGGGGCGCTCTGCCGGGTCGAGTTGGGCCACCGGAACCAGTTCCTTGTCCAAAAATCCGTCCTGCTGCAAGAACACCTCGTGTCGCCCGCTGTACGGGTAGTACATGTTGCTGCGAATGGCTTCCCACTGCTCGAGTTCGTCGGCGTCGAGGTCCATCTTGGCGCACAGCGCGGCGTATTCCTCGGGCTGATTTTGAGCCAGGTACTCGGCGCATTCAGCCGCGTACTCGAGGCACCAGGCGGCCATGAAGTTCGTGTAGTAGTTGTTGTTGACGTTGTTCTCGTACTCGTTGGGTCCGGTTACGCCCAAGATGACGAACTGCTCTTTGTCGTCGCTCCAGTTCACGCGCTGGGCCCAGAACCGGGCGATGGCGACGAGTACTTCGAGTCCGCCCTCAGCCAGGTATCCGTAGTCGCGGGTGTGGCGCAGGTAGGTGTAGATTCCGTATGAAATCGCGCCGTTGCGGTGGATTTCTTCGAAGGTGATCTCCCACTCGTTGTGGCACTCTTCGCCGTTCATGGTGACCATCGGGTAGAGTGCGGCGCCGTCGGTGAATCCGAGCTTGGCGGCGTTCTCGATGGCTT
The DNA here is from genome assembly GCA_003451355.1 of Cryomorphaceae bacterium. Lineage (GTDB taxonomy): Bacteria > Bacteroidota > Bacteroidia > Flavobacteriales > Schleiferiaceae > TMED14. The sequence goes on along the minus strand of DMDX01000097.1, from coordinate 942 downwards.
TGTCGAGCTGCTTGTAGCGGTACACCAGCAGGTTGCGGCCCACTTCGGGGTCGGTAGAGGCCAGGTAGAAGGGCAGGCAGTAGGCCTCGGTGTCCCAGTAGGTTGAGCCTCCGTACTTCTCGCCGGTGAAGCCCTTGGGGCCGATATTGAGGCGCGGATCCACGCCCGTAAACGTTTGAAGCAGGTGAAAGATGTTGAAGCGAATCCCCTGCTGGGCGGAATCGTCGCCGTCAATCACAATGTCGGCAAGGTCCCACTTGGCGCGCCAGGCTTGGCGCTGCTCGGCGAGCAGGGTTTCGTAGCCCGACGCACAGGCCGCTGCGGCTTGGGCCGCCGCACGCGCCTCGACCTCAGCGGCCGGAGCGTTCATCGACGAAACCACACCCACGTACTTGTGCAGGGTGATAGCTTGGCCTGCGGTGGCCTTGATGGTGAATACCTCCGAAGCGTAGCCTTCGCGGCCTACGGCCGCTCCGCCCCCGCCATCCACACGGCACTCCATGGCTGCCGCCACAAAAAAGTCGAGCTTCTTGGTGCGCGCCTTGACCCACGAACCTGCGCCGTGGCCCTCTTGCGCCCAAAACGTCTCGTCCCAGTTGGCGTCCGAATTCACCACGTTAAAATCCAGGTAGGGCTCGAGCACCACCTCGGCGGCGCGGTCGACCGTCACCCGGAACTGCTGGGCCGAAACCTCGTCGCGCACAATGCTCAAGAAGCGCTGGGCTTCGACGGTCACGGTGGCTCCGTTGGCGAGCGCAGCAGTGAAACGGCGGCTGAGCACCCCGTGCTCCATGTCGAGCTCGCGGTAGAAATCCGAAACCTTGGCCCTGTACAAATCGACCACTTCCCCGTCGACGCGCAGGTCGATGCCGATGTAGTTTACCGCGTTCAGGACCTTGGCGAAGTACTCGGGGTAGCCATTCTTCCACCAGCCCACCTTGG